>CAZARO010000530.1:0-4772 GCA_964487165.1 uncultured Solibacteraceae bacterium
GGATTCGCCCGGCCCATTCACATCGTCTTCGGCAACAACGATGGCGACCTCTACCGCATCGCCTCCAATGCGCGGTATTACGACCACCTGCGCCTCCACGGCGAGTTGTTCCGCGGCGAGTTCGAAGGCCGGCGATTCGCCATGAATCACTATGACAGCATCGCGCGCTCGCTGGCCGCGTCGGGCGAGTTCGACGTAGTGTGCTACGGCCACAATCACGTCTTCGACATCGCCCGCATCGGCAGCACGCTGGCTATTAATCCGGGCGCGATCATGGGAGCCACCTTCGCACCCGACGGCGCCCGCATGGACGTTCCCTCCACGTTCGTGATTTACGAGACACTCACCGGCCACGCCGCGCAATTCGAAGTGTAGCCGTTCATGCCGCAGGCCAGAGCCGCCTTCCAGTATTCCAGCTTTCGCTACTACACAACGGCGCGGTTCCTCATCACCGCCTCGTCTGAAATGCAATCGGTGGCCATCGGATGGCAGGTGTACGCGCTCACCCACCGCCCGCGCGACCTGGGGCTGGTAGGGCTGTCGCAATTCCTGCCCGGCATCCTGCTGTTCCTGGTGGCAGGCCATACGGCCGACCGTTTCCCGCGGCAGCGCATTCTCGAAATCTGCTACGCGGCGTTCTCCGGCATCTCCCTTCTGCTGCTGGCTCTCACGCTCCGCGGTCTCCATTCGGTCTGGCCGGTCTATGCGGTGCTGCTGCTGAACGGCACCATCCGCGCGTTCAACATGCCCACCGGACAGGCCTTCCTGCCGCAACTGGTGAAGGCGAGCGATTTTCCCAATGCGGTTGCCTGGTCGTCATCCATTTTGCAGGCGGCACTGGTCACCGGGCCCATGGCCGGCGGCCTGATCTACGGCCTCAGCGGGACTGCCGTGCCGGTGTACTGCACGGCGGCGGCTTCGTATCTTCTGGGGCTGCTGCTGATCTCGAGAATTCGCGTGCAAGTGCCGCAGCGGCCGCGCGGCGTGGCCTCGCCCGGCGTGATCCTGGAAGGGCTGCGCTACATCTGGCGTGAGAAGCTGATTCTGGGCGCCATTTCGCTGGATCTGTTCGCGGTGCTGCTGGGCGGCGCGGTGGCGCTGCTGCCCATCTACGCCCGGGACATTCTGCACGCCGGCACCACCGGGCTGGGAATTCTGCGCGCGGCGCCGGGGTGCGGAGCCATCGTCATGGCGGTGCTGGTGGCCCATCGGCCGCTCACCCGGCGGGCCGGCATGACCATGCTGGTGTGCGTCTTCGGCTTCGGCGTGTGTACCATCGTCTTCGGGCTCTCGCGCAATCTGGCGTTGTCGCTGGCGGTGCTGATGCTCTTGGGAGCGTGTGACATGGTGAGCGTCATCATCCGCCACACGGTGATTCAGCTCGGCACTCCCGATCCCATGCGCGGCCGCGTCAGCTCGGTCAACATGGTTTTCATCGGCGCGTCAAATGAAGTGGGCCAATTCGAATCGGGCATCACCGCGGAGTGGTTCGGCACCTGCCGGCGGTGGTTTTCGGCGGTATCGGCACGCTGCTGGTGGTGGTCGCGTGGGCCTGGCTGTTCCCCGCCCTGCGGCGCGTGGACCGTATGCCCGGAGCTTCGCGGTAATTTCCGCCGGCGCTAACGGTTGCGGCGATGCCAATCCCCGGCGCCCAGTCCGCCCGCATCAATGACCGCGGCAATCACCAGGATCAACAGGTTGGTCCCTTCAATCGGCATGTGGTTGTTGTGCATCCAGGCATAGGCCAGGGTGGTGAGGGGCAGGAAGAGGAAGCCCAGCAGGGGTAGCAGAAGGCCATGGTAGGCGCGCATCAAGTAGTTCGAAGTGAAGAACAGAAATGCCAGGATCACGCGCGGGAACGCCAGAACGAGTAGCACCAACAGGCAAGGCATAGCCTAGATTGTCGCAGAAGCCGCGGCGGTTGCGCGGTACGTCTGCGCACCCGTAGAATCAAAGTCTTCGCATGAACGCCCCACAGCGCACAGTCCTGGTCGTGGATGACGACCGCCAGATCATCGGCCTGGTAGAAAAAATGCTCAAGCCCCAAGGTGTCACGGTTCTTTCGGCCAGCAAGCCGTCGGAAGCGCTGCGCATTTGCGAGACGCAGACGGTCGACGCGCTGATTTCCGACGTTATGATGCCCGAGATGGACGGCGGCAAGCTGGCGGAACGGGTACTGAAACTGCAGCCCGAAGCGCGCGTCCTGCTGATTTCGGGGCAGGCGAAGGCGCCCGCCGTGGCGAAGCTCCCGAATGTGCGCTTTTTACGGAAGCCGTTCTTTCCGTCGGCGCTGGTGCAGGAACTGCGGGAGATGTTGGGGATGGAGTGAGTAGCAAGGGCTGCGCCCTTGAAATCCTTTCAGGATTTTTGGAACACAGAAGTCAGGAGTCAGAAGACAGAATGGGCGCAGGATCACGCTACCGCGCATGGCGATGCTGGTCTCGGGCGCGGCTGTCAGGTTCACTCCCCCCGGCGCCAGCTTTTATTCTGTCTTCTGACTCCTGTCTTCTGACTTCCTTCCCTACTTGAAGTTCGGCATCACGAAACTATACGCGGTATATCGCAGTTCGCTCCACGCGAGTTCCGGCAACGGATTGCCGGGGAAGAGCGGTATCGGAACGGGCGTGAATTTCACACGAATGCGAATCGAAGATTGTCCCCTGGTGAGGTCGCGCGGAATCAGGAATTCGTCATCGCGGAAGCGGCGGTTCGAGGTTTGCACCACGTGCAGCGCCGGCCCCAGTTCGTCCTTCGGGTACGAGTAGACGTCCGTATTCGAGCCGGCCAGATACCAAATGCCCGCCGGCTTCCAATCGGATTTCTGCCGCACATACACTTCAGCGCGCTGATTCGGGAAGGAGTAATCCAGCTTGCGCCGCAGCATCACGCCGAGGTTTCGCGGATCGATGCGCAGCGTAAACTCCGAGGCGGTCTTCGTGGTCCGCCCGCGATCGCTCTCGGCCGGATAAACTTCCGCCCCGTTCAGCGTATCGACGCCCCATTCATAGCGGGACACGATCTCATACGGCGCCGACGCGTCGGGGGAGGAGTAGCCGTGGTCCCGCTCGCTGGCGAGGTCTCCAACCTTCAGTTCATCCGTGCGGATCAGGGAAGGCGCCGGCAAGCCATACCAGTAAGTCACCGTTTCATAATGCTGGGTGGAGTCATTCCGGCCGCCGTGTTCCAGCCGGATGAGCGCGTTTTTTCCGAAGGGCATCAGGTCCGCCAGCAGAAACCGATAGGCCGATTCGATCTTGTCCTCGGCACTCACCGCGTCCTTGGCGCTCTTCGCTCCGGCCGGGTGACCGGCGAAAGGCAGCGTCATATTGAGGCCGCCCCAATAGTCGCCGCCGCCGCCCCACTCCTCCGTGCCGGTCCCCTGCCCTTGCGGCGTCTGGCTGTCGTCAAAGAAAAAACGAGGATCGCCCTCCAGGGTATTCAGCACCGCATCGTGGGAGAAGATGAAAGACGTGCCAACGAACTGGCCCGACCAGTCGCCGCCGCCTTCCACCTGGCGCGTGTCGAGCAACACCAGGTCGTAGCCGGGCTTGGGCGCGGGGTGGTCCTGATACGTTGCGTGGAAGTAACCCACCTGGTTGGGCGAATCGCGGAACGGAGCATATCGCACGCTCCACTTCACACCGGCGACCGCCGATTCCGCCGCTCCGAGCGCGATGCGCGCCGAGCGAAAGAACGGCATCGGGAAATAGCACCGCAGTACGACGCGGCCGCCATCGTAACGCACCACGTTGGGGAACGCCTTCACCAGGAACTCCCGATTGTCGCGGTTGTGGAGCGCGCCGGCCCCGAAGAACAGCGCCACGGGCGCATCGATGGAGGGTTGGGCGCGATCATCCCAGGTCACGCGCAGCCGCGCACGGGAGAAAGCCAGCGCCTGCTCGCGCGGCACGGAGAATTCGATCAGCCGCAGCATGGAGGGGGCATGCCGCGAAGTCCAAACCGGGATGGAGCCCGTTGCCGGCAGATCTAGTTGCCCGCTCTCCTGGCGTACACCGCCGGAGCCTGCTGGCGGCGCGATATCGCTTCCGGCCCGATCGATGAGGTCGAGAACATCCTGGCCGGGAGGTGTTTTCCCGTCCCAACTGGCGACCGGCTGCGACAGCTTCGCGCCCGGAAGGTACTGATGGTAGATGTAATAGCCGGTACCGTAAAACGTCCGGGAGTATCCCATCCGGAAGGACTTCTCAAATGGGACGGGAACCCACATCAGGTCGGCGCCATTGGTCTGCGCCCAGGTCAAAGTGAGCGGGTTCGGAAAGAGATTCTCCGGCAGGAAGACCGAGTGGGGCGCGGGGTGAAGAGGGTCCGCCGTGCTGGTCTCCTGCACGATATGGTCGACGCCATCGATCTCGTAGTGCCACGGGCTGCCGTGCCAGTGGTTGTAGCGGACAAAATAAAGGACGCCGGGACCCTGGATGTCGAGCGGGACGTTATAGTCGTCGGACAACTGATATAGGAAGTGCGAAGCGTCGGCCGATTCGTTCCCTCCGGTGCGATCGTAGGTGCTCCGCATGTAGGCACGGACGCCGATTCGCTGGTACGGCCAGCGCTCCCACAAGCGATAGGCGTCCAGCCCGACCGGGATGACCGGCGGCTCCGCGGCACTGGCAAATGTCGGCAGGCAGAGTACCGCCGCCAGCCGTATGGAGGCCGCGCGCATAAGATCTCCTGGTAGTTTACATCAGACTATTAAGTCAGTGGGGCAGGATGGCATCCCAATGTCACTTACATTGCCGGAAAGCTGGGATTCT
>CAZARO010000531.1:0-4770 GCA_964487165.1 uncultured Solibacteraceae bacterium
GGGTCAACGGTTTTCGAGACCGCCGCAATCGACCACTCTGCCACCTCTCCGCGACTCATGTCCAGTTTACCACGAGGGCTTCCGCGTCTATTTCGCCGCGCCCGCCGTCATCTTCTTTGCCAGCGTGCGGTACCGCCGGGCGGCTGCCAGCGTCTTCGGGTCGGCCGCACCGAAAGTCACTTGCTGGATCGCCAGGCCGCGGCTGTAGGTCCGTCCGGCCTCATTGTACGCGCGCTCGCGGTACAAGACTTCGCCCAGCATCTCCAATGTCGCCGCAATGCGGACGTCCGACGCTCCGAATATTCGCTCGTCGATGGCGAGCTTGCGCCGGTAAACCTCCTCGGCCTTCGCGTAGAGTTGCGGGCTGCTCCGGGCCTGGTTGTAGTAGAGCGTGCCCAGATTGTCCAATGCGGCGGTCAAACGGCGCTCTTCGTTTTCGCCGCGCTGCTCGAAGATTCGCGCCGCCTCGGCGAGCGCTTCCTCACCCTCGGACCACTTTTGCTCGCGGGCCAGTATCACGCCGAGGTTATTCAGTGAGGCGGCAAAGGCGGCCGAATCGGGCTCGGCAATCGCGCTGCGCGTGGCGAGCGCCTTCCGCTCGGCGGCCTCCGCCATGTTGTGATAACCAAGGTCGGAAAGGCAGTCGGCAATCGCTTCGTTGGCGAGCGCCAATTGCCCGGAATCCGGATTGGCCGCCTGCTGCCGGAGGTCCAGGGCGTCCCGCAGATCTTTCAGCGCCTCGTTGTCCCGGCCCAGCCTGCGCAGCGTGATCCCGCGCGCATAAAGAGCGGACGCCAGGGCCGGATTCGCCGGGTCCACCGCGCCTCGCAGTAAGGTTAAAGCTTCGCTGGAGTAGGAGAGCGCTCGCTCGGAATCGCCGCAGTCCGACCGCGACAGGGCGATATTGGCAAGCAGCAGAGCCGCCATCACCGGGTTCGAGTCCGGCTGCGCGCGAACTATCGCCAACGCGCGCTCGTAGAACGGAATAGCCTCTTCCGGACGGCCCTCGTCGTCGCGCAACAGTCCATGCTCCCGCAGCGCCGCGGGCAGCAGGAGGCCCGCACCTTCCGTCCGCTCGATTTCGGCCTGCACATCGGCAAGCATCGATTCCGCCTCAGCCAAGCGGCCATGCGAGCGTTGCGCAACCACGAGACGAAGGCGGCGCTCGAGTTCCCCGGAGTCTGGCGCCGCTTGCGCGCAGCACCACCGGCACACCAGGAACGCGGCCGCCATAATACGGAGTATCATGGTGGGCTCCTTGTTACAGTCAATTACTCCGGCTCTGCGAAAAAGTTACCGAGTAAGTGCTGCTAACGCGTACAGCGATTAGACGGATCTTATCGCCGGCCGTTAGTTTGACTGTTGAGGAGCGGCTTGCCGGGGTTTAACAATGCCAGGTTACCTGCCTGCCGTAGTGCGTGATCCTGCGCCCATTCTGTCTTCTGACTCCTGACTCCTAACTTCGAAATCCTGAAAGGATTTCAAGGGCGGAGCCCTTGGTTATTGCCGATTGAACGAGAGCGGGTAGGTGCGATCCCAGGACGGCACCGTGCCGATGGCATTGCCGGTGATAACGATCTCCACCCTTCGGTTCTCCATGCGGCCCTGTTCGGTCGAATTGGATACCAGCAGGCGCGAGTCACCGAAGCTCTGGGTGGCGATCCGCTGCGCCGGGACGCCCGCCGCCATCAGAGCCGCGGCTACCGATCCGGCGCGCTGGCGCGCCAGCCCCGCACCCTCCGGCGTGTCCGAATTCCCTTCCACCGAAATCTGCAAGTCGGGGCGGGCGGACAGAAGCGCGGCCATTCGCGAAACGGCATTGGTGGGTCCTGCGCGAAGCTGGCCATGGTCGAAGTCGGCATCGTCAAGGGTGGCATCCAGCCCCCGCGGCGTGTCGCGGGTGACAATCGCCATGTTCAGGTGCTGCAAAAGCTCGGCGCGAAACTGCTTGGCGGCCGCGTCCTGATTCGTCGGCTGCGGGGAAGCCGATTGCGGGAGCACCTCCACCACGGTGGCTTGTTCGGTCTGTTCGCGCGCTGCCCTGGCGTCCGCCTCAGCGCGCTCGCGGGCCTGGCGTTCCGTTTCGGCTGCCGCCTGGGCGTTTTGCGCCTGCGCCTGGGCGTCTTCCGCTCGTTCCCTCTCGCTCGCGGCTTTCGCTTCAGCTCTTAATTGAGCCTGCCGGGCATCGGCGGCGTCTTGGCGCGCGGCGACTAAGGCGTCTTCCTGCTGGCGGCGCTCGGCGATGATGCGGGCGTCCTCGGCGATCTCCGTCGCGGCGCGCGCGTGCTGCACGATAAGGTCGTCATTGCCCTTGCCTGATTGCAATTGCTGTGCCTGCGAGAACTCCGCCTCCGCCTTGGCGAACACATCGGGAGCGTAGCGGTCGGCGCCCGCCGCGCCGGCGATCCCTATAGCATTTTGCGCCTCGTACGTCTGAAGAATGGCGTCATACCGGCTCATGGATACTTTGGGCGCATTGGCCACCCCCGCCGATTCGCTGCTGGGAACATTCCACGTGTAGTGGCCTCGCGGCATCAGTTCCACTTTTGCCATCACGGGATGTATGTCGCCGACGGTATCGGGCCGAACTTGATTCTGCAGCACCACCACATCGCCGGGCTGGCGCACCGACGAATATGGCTCCGCGGTAACAATCAGCCCGAAGGCCTGCAAGTCGGTGGTAACCGGTAAGTGGGCCTTATTAGAGCTATTGGGCACGATTTCGCCCAGGTTATGCGGCCTGCCATCGGGAGTGATGGCCCACAACACGTAGCTCAAATATTCCGGGCCGAAGCGCTGCGGGGCCTCCAACCCTTCGAATTTGGCGTCGATCGCGGTGTGGCCCTGCTGCGACTCCACAGTGGCATCGCCTTTCGCCGCCGGCAGCAGAACGGTGCCGCGAAAATCGACTTTGGTGGGGCCGGCATGATATTGATAATTGATCGAATCCACCGTACGTTCAATCACGGTGACGCGATACACCGGCACTCTGTCCTGGCACATGGCCGGGAGCGCGCAAATCGCCGCCACCATCGCGAAGCTTATGAATCGGTAATTCATTGCCCATTCTCCTGGGAAGGAACGGTGCAAGCTGCGTGCCGTTGGTCCGGGTAACCAAATTCTCCGCATGCGATAATGCTGGAGGCGGCGGTAAGGAGGCGAACCGAATGAAACCATTCAGCGTAGCGGCGGCATGGCCGCTGGTGGCAGCCGTGGCGGCGATGGCGCAGACCGCGCCTCCACAGAAGGCGGCGCCCGCCGCGCCCGTCATTAAGTGTAAAAACGTCAGCGGGAGCGGCTGCACGTATCGCGAAGTACAGGCCCTGTCCGACGCGGTGTTCACCGGCAAGAGCACGCACGAAGTCCTGCTGCCGGTGAAGGATCTGGCGTTGGCTGCGTCCGACGGCACGTTACGATGCGCGCAGAGCGACGGCACGGTCTGCACCACGCCGGAGCTGGATGTTATCAAACAGATCGCCGCAGCGCAGCAGTTGTTTGTCACTTACAAGGGCACGAAGGCGGGCGGGGGGAAGTGACGGTGGATGAAATCGATTCCTATCCGATAGTGGAGGCCTTCCTCGGATTTCTGGGAAAGGATCTGAAGACGCGGCCGGGTCGGCGCTCCCGCTTATCGAAGCCGCTTTGGCACGCGCGGTCCGATTGACGAAGCACGTCAAGGTATGCGACGACGATAAAAAAGCGGGCTGAAGCCCGCTCCACCGCGTTCTGGTGGGGCGGACTTCAGTCCGCCTGCTCTCGTCTGTAACCGTCACCCGATGCCCGCCGGGCGATTGGATGACCTATTCCGCTAGTGCGCGTCAGATACACTGGGGGAAATATGATCTGCCGGCGCAATATGCTCTTTGGCGGAGTCTTACTCGCGGGCGCTGCGGTAGCACTCACCGCCCAGGTTTCCGCCGATCGCTACGGGCCTTTGATACGTGCGCTGGCGCTGAGTGACGCCCAGATGTCGCAGCTTCCGCAACCGCTGCCAGCCCCCGTGCGGGCCGCGCCGACCGCCGGCAGGGTTGCAATGTATCCACCCCACATCCTACCGGTCCCGTTTCCGCGAGGCGGGGACCTCATTCCAGGCTCGGTGCTGGACAGTGCGCAGCAAGCCGAGCTGGCGGAGATCGCCAAAGTCTTACAGCGTCCCCAAACATCGGCCGGCGCGGTCGCACTCGGGCTGATGGATGCGCGCGAATGGCCGTGGGGATGGGCATGCCCTCCGCTCCTCCCCATCCAAGCCTATGCCCAGGCATTTGCGCTGAGCGGCGCCCAGATGACGCAGTTCGAACAACTGGAGCAGACCGTACGACAGCCGATCTTCGAGCAGGAGTGGGCCAAGCAGAATCGCCATCGCGAATTGCTGGACTCCGGCGCCAGCGAGGACTCGGCGGAAGTGAAGCAATTGATGGCGGAGATTTCTGAATTGAGTAAGCAGTCCTACGCCATCAGACCGCCGCATGACGCGGCACTGGCCGTACTGACTGACGCGCAACGCACCAAGCTCGCCGAGTTCCAAGCCGATTTAGAACTCGCCCGCGAAGCTGTGGACCTGCGTCTGGTCGTGGCGCCGTGGGCCGGAGAAGGTCTCTGCCACTGACCGCTACTTCTTGTGCCGCTTGCCCTTCTTATGCGGCGCAGTCGATTCGCCCTCGGCCTTCGAAGCGCGCGGCACCTTGGCATCGGGCGCCAGCTTGCTCATGATGCGGTCCTGAATCCAGTGCTCGTCCCACCACTCGCGCGGATTCACCTGCACGCCATCCA
>CAZARO010000532.1:0-4747 GCA_964487165.1 uncultured Solibacteraceae bacterium
CGACAGCGTCGGCCATGGGATCGAGACCGTCACGGTCACGCGCGTCGGCACGCAGGCGAACCGCGGGGCGCTAACGGCCGATGCGAGTGCCGGCGCCACCAATATCAGAGCCCGCGGAGGGCGAGGCGGCGCCCAGGGCGGCGTTCCTTTCGCAGTGGGCGACAAGATGATAGTCGGGACCCCCGCGAACCAGGAAACGGTTACCGTCACCGCCGTCGGTGCCCCGGGTCCGGCCGGCGCCGGCATCGACTTTACGCCGGCCCTCGCGCATGCGCACGCCAACGGTGAGGCGGCGGTTGCTCCGGGGACGGGCCTCGACCTGGCCGCCCCGCTCAAGTTCAACCATGCAGCCAACCTCCCCTTCAGCGTCAGGGGGACGGGGATCACCTTCCAGCCGGAGACGGCCTTTACCCACTCCAGCAACGAGCCCGTCCAGCCGCTCGGCACGGGTATCACGCTCGACCGCCCGCTGGCCAGGGACCACGCCATCGACGCGGTGGTGCGCGACGCTGCGGCCACTAGCGCGGGCTACCAGGGGACTCCGGCGCCCAATCAGTGGTTCGGGGGACCCGCGCTCTCCCCCAGCGCCGGCAGCATGGTGTTGCGCGACGCGGCCGGCCTGGTGGTCGACAGCCTCAACTACGGGCTCCTGGTGGACCCATGGGCTGCCGAGGGTTACCAAGCCACCTCGGGAGCGGGGCAGAGCGGCTGCCGCGTGACTTCGCCCGGCTTGGCCGGAGGCTTCGGGCCCGCGCCAGCCATCAATAGGAGCGCAGGCCGCTTCCCGGACGGCCTCGACACCGATAGCAACTGCGGCGATTTCCTGTTGCAGCCTGCCACCACCCTGTCGGCGAATTCAGCCGCCGGCGCGAGCAATATCAAAGTCGCTAGCGTGGCGGATTTTGCCGCCGGCCGGACGATTACCATAGATTCCGGCGCGAGCCTGGAGACTGCCGCTATCGCGACGGTTGGCACGGCCGGAGCCACCACGGTGGGCACCACCATCAGCGTAGGCGCGACCGTTATCCCGGTCGCCAACGGGGCAGGTTTTAGCGTCGGCCAGACCATCACTATCGACGGTGGCGCGAACCGTGAGACGGCGGTTGTCGCTTCCGCCACCGGCGGCAGAGGCGGCAGAGGCGGCGCCACAATCACTGTAGCCGCGCCGCTCACGCTTGCGCACGCGGCCGGTGCGCAGGTCTCGGGCTCCGGCATCACGCTCGCCGCCACATTGACGCAGGCGCATGCCAGCGGGGTGCCGGTCGCCGGCGGCGCTCCCACGCCCGGCGCGCCGAATCAATATTACCGGGGCGGTCATTGAAGGTTCGGTGGGGCGGACTTCAGTCCGCCAGCCGCAGCAGACTGAAGAGGGAGTTGCAATATTCGAAGAACCGCTTGCTCGCGCGCGCGGCTCGGAATGGCGCCTCTGTATTTGCCAGAGCCTACCGAGCCGCGACCGCGAGGGAGCGGTCCATGAGCCGAATATTGCAAGTTCCTCTGAAGTCTGCCCCACGGGCTCAGGCATCAACACAGAGCTTTGCCCGCGACGTGTTACGATCCAGGTATAAGCTGAGTCTCACCTCAGTGGAAACACGCAGGCCGCGCCGTCCGATCCCGCGTCGAGGGCTCCGTGTTCCGCAGTCTTTGCTGTTGCCTCCTTTTCGCCGCCGTCAGCCCGCCGCTTCGGGCCGATCTGCACGACAAGACTGTCCTCGTCCTGCACTCCTATTACAAAGGCTACCGCTGGACTGACGACGAGGGCCGCGGACTGGATTCCGTCCTGCTTCCGGAGCTGGGCGCGAGCAACATCTACATCGAGTACATGGACACCAAGCGCTTCTACGGGCCGGAATCGCAGGTCCAATTCCCCGAGGTGTACGCCCGTAAGTTCGTGTCCCACCATTTCGACGCCATCGTGGCCACCGATAACAACGCTTTCGATTTTCTGCGCGAATATCGCGACCAGCTTTTTCCCAACACTCCCGTGATTTTCTGCGGCGTGAACTATTTCCGGCAGAGCGATCTCGACGGGCATAGCCGCTTCACCGGTGTGAGCGAAGAGGCCGACGTGAAGGACACGCTCGACCTGGCGTTCCGGCTGCATCGCGGCACCCGTCACCTGTACGTGGTCAACGACATGACGGAAACCGGTCAGACCGTGCATGACGAGTTGGTTCGCCTGATGCCTTCCTACGCCGGGCGGGTGGACTTCACGTTTCTGGAAGACTACAGCATGCCGGACATCCTGGCCGCGTTGCGAAAACTCCCGCCCGACAGCGTGGTCTTCTATTCCTTCTTCTCGCGCGACAAGACGGGCCGCTTCTTCGAGTACGACCAGAGCGCTGCCGCCATCGCCAAGGCCAGCCGGGCGCCGGTTTACGGGGCGTGGGATTTCAACCTGGGTTACGGCGTGGTAGGCGGCAAGCTGATCAGCGGGTTCTACCAGGGGGTGGTGGCCGGGGAGATCGCGCTGCGCGTGCTGCGCGGCGAAAATCCGGACAGCATTCCGGTGGTGCGCTTCGCCCCCGACCGTCCCAATCGCTACATGTTCGATTACCTGCAACTGCAGCGCTTCGGCATTCCTCTCGGCGCGCTGCCGAAGGACAGCCTGATCGAGAACATGCCAGCATCGTTCTTCCGCCGCCACCCCATGGGAACGCTGGCCGGCGCGGCTTTGTTTCTGTTCCTCATCGTGATGAATTCCCTGCTGTGGCTCAACATCCGCCGCCGCAAGGCCGCCGAACGCCTGCTGTGGGACCAGCAGGAACATCTGGAAGAGCTGGTGGCCAGCCGATCGGTACAACTGGAAAACCTCAACAGCCGTCTGCGCCTGGACCTGCTGAAGCGCGAAACCACGCAAAAGGCGCTGCGCGAATCGCAGCAACTGCTGACGCAGACATTTGCGAGTCTGCGCGACTGCCTGCTCATCGTGGGCGCGGAATCGCGCATCATCACCGATTGCAATCCGGCGACGATAAAACTATTCGGATATTCCCGCGAGGAACTGGTGGGACAATCGGTGCGCCTGCTGCATGTGGACCATGCGGCCTTCGAAAAATTCCGCCTGTTGGCGCTGCAGGCCATCCAGGCGAAGGGATACCTGCGCATTCCGGCGTTTCAGATGAGGCGCAAGGACGGCGAAGTGTTCGCCACCCAGCACATGGTAATGCCGCTGCACAACGAAGAGGGCGAGCTGGTGAGCTGGGTGAGCGTCATCCGCGACATCAGCGAAGAGAAGCGCGTGGAGGAGAAGCTGGAGCAGTACCGCCGCAAGCTGCGCAAGCTGGCGGCGGAGTTGACCCTGGTGGAAGCGCGCGAGCGCCGGCAGATTGCCGCGGAGTTGCACGAAAACCTGGGGCAGCTGCTGGCCACGGCGAAGATGAAGATCGCGCCCATGCGGACGATGGAGTCGGGCGCTCAGATGGAGTCGGGGCTTAGCGAGGTGCAGGGCCTGGTGGAAGAAGCGCTGCAGCAGACGCGGTCGATCACGTATCAGGTGAGCTCGCCCATTCTATATCAGCTCGGCCTGGAGGCGGCGCTGAAATGGCTGGCGGAAAACATGGCGGGGCAGTATGGATACAGGGTGGCATTTACGCGCCTGGGCGAGTCTGGTTCGCTGCCGGAAGAAAGCTCGATTTTCCTCTTTTCGGCGGTTCGCGAGCTGCTGGTGAACGTGGCCAAGCATGCCGCGGCCAGCGAAGTAGCGGTGCGGCTGCGCTGGCTGGACGACTGTGTAGAAGTCCTGGTGAAGGATAATGGCAAGGGATTTCGAAGGACCGGGCATTCCGATTTCTCCGATCTCAAGACGGGAGTTTCGGAGTCCACGGACGGCTTCGGATTATTCAATATTCAGGAACGGGTGTCGGACCTGGGCGGCCGGGTCTGGCTTCGCACGGAACCTCATCGCGGGACCGCGGTGAAGATTCACCTGCCGCTCGATCGTACAGCGGAGTGCGCGCCGCCGCAAGTGGGGTCCGGCCGGGTAGCCGGGGAAGGTCAACCAGCGTGAGCATCAGAATTCTATTGGCCGACGATCATCGAATCCTGCGCGAGGGGCTGCGTAGCCTTCTGGCACAGCAACCCGATGTCACGGTAGTGGGCGAAGCATCCGACGGCGATACCGCCATCGCTCTGGCGCGGCAATTGCGGCCGGACCTGATTATTATGGACGTGGTAATGCCCGGGACCGACGGCATTGCCGCTACCCGGCAGATTCGCGCCGAGTGTCCCGAGACCAAGGTGATCGCGCTGTCGATGCACTCCGACCGGCGCTTCGTGAGCGAGATGGTGCGCGCCGGCGCGCTGGGCTACCTGGTGAAAGACAGCGCCTTCGAAGAGCTGCACCAGGCGGTACGGACGGTGATGTCCAACCGGCCGTACCTGAGCGCCGTGATCACGGGAACGCTGGTGGAGGATTTCGTCCGCCAGACGAGCAACACGGAGCGGCCGCCGGTTTCCCCGCTGCACATGCTGACCGGGCGCGAGCAGGAGGTGTTGCGATTGCTGGCCGACGGCAAACGCGTGAAGGAGATCGCGCACCTGCTCAATATCAGCGCCAAGACGGTGGAATCGCACCGCCAGAACATCATGGACAAGTTGGAGATTCACAGCACCATCGAGCTGACGAGGTACGCATTGCGCGAGGGGCTGACGTCGATTTAGTCACGTCGTGCGGCCCGGGCAGCACAAGTTTGGTGGACTGCGGTCCTTTTTGAGACAGCAGCGAAGTTAGACACGAACCGCCCGC
>CAZARO010000533.1:0-4745 GCA_964487165.1 uncultured Solibacteraceae bacterium
CGGCCTGTTCGATGAACATGTCGATTCCCGGCACCACCGTTTTGCCCTGCTCCCTGGCGCGCTTCACCAGCACCGTCTCGGCGGGGTTGTACACCATGTCGAAGACCACGTCCGCGGGAATGTGGCCGTTGAAGAAACACTCGTCCACGTGGGGAAACATTCCCAGGGGCGTGGCGTGTACTACGGCATCGAAGTGGCTTGAGGTCGCCTGCTCGCGCAGCAGCGCTTCCGCGCCGCAAACCTTAGCGAGCGCGCGCACGCGGTCGGGATTGCGCCCCACCAGGGAAATTTTCGCGCCCGCATCGGAGAGCGCGCAAGCCGCTCCGCGCGCCGCTCCGCCGTTACCCACGATCAGCACCGACGATTTCTGCAGGCGCAGCAGGCGCCCCAGCGGCACCGTCACGCCCGCCGCGTCGGTATTCGTGCCGCGCCACTTCCCGGCCTTCCGCCACACGGTGTTGACGGCGCCGATGCGCCGCGCCAGCGGGTCCACCACGTCCAGGTAGCGGATGATCTTCTGCTTGTGTGGGATGGTGACGCTGAAGCCGGCCAGCGGCAGTTTGGCCGCCAGAGAGAAAAAGTCGCGCAGGTAAGTGGGAGTTACCAGGAACGGCAAGTAGACCGCGTCCACGCGCCGCGCCTGGAACGCCCGATTGTGGACCGCCGGCGAAATGGAGTGGCGCACCGGATCGGCAATCACACCGTAGATTTTGGCCGACTTACCCAGCTTTTCCACGCGATACAGATGGCGCAAATATTTCGCCGAGACCTGCCCGGCGGCCGTCCCTTCCGCTAACATCGGCGTGGCATAGGTATAGACACCGCCGAAAATCGGCGAGAGCACGCGCGTCGGAAAGCCCAGCTCGCCCATGGCCAGCACGATGACGTGCTGCTTGGGCAGCGCCTTGGCCACCGCCAGCACGCGCCAGTTATCGGAGGGCTTGCGCGCCGTGGTGACCATCTTATACGCGTCGGCCGACACTTTCATCACCCGGCTCACTACCGTGTCCATGGGCGGCGTGGCTTCGAAGTTGTGGTAGGAGACGATCACCTGCGAGCGTCCGCGAAACTGGCTCAAGCGCTCCTGCGAGACCTCCGCGGTTTCGATTTCCACGTCGATGGCGTGGGCTCCGCTGCGCACCGCCAGGTCTAATATGGCCAGCTGCTCTTCGATGCTGCCATTGAATCTGCCGTGGTTCTGGTGGCGCCGGCAGGTAGCCAGCAGAATGCAGTCCGGAAATTGCTCGAGGAAGCCGGGAATCGCCGCCGCGCCGGCTGCCGGATTGTCCAGGAAGTCCAGCCGGAATTCAAGGAAGACCTCGCCTGCCGAAGCCTCGCGCCGGGCGTGATCCAAGAGAGTCGGTACGTCCGGCAGGCCCAACGCGATACAAATCCGCGGGAGCAACTTGGTCTGCGCCATGGGAGAAGAATCATCAGAATACCACAGGAGGGGTGGGGAGCCGCCCGTGCGGTCGGCGAGTTGCAAAAATCGAAGAACCGCTTGCTTGCGCGCGCGGCTCGGAATGGTACCTTGGTGTTTGCAAGAGCCTACCGAGCCGCGACCGCGAGGGAGCGGAACTCCCTCAGCTTTCAGCTTCCTACAACAGCACCGTATCGATCCGGTCAGCCACATGCACCGCCGGCGGCTCTTCGGGCCTTCTTTGCAGGAATTGCAGCAGCTCTTCTTCTGACCCGTCGAAGTAGCCCTCCAGCAGCTCGCGTACGGCGGCGCGGCGCATGGTACCTTGGTGTTTGCAAGAGCCTACCGAGCCGCGACCGCGAGGGAGCGGAACTCCCTCAGCTTTCAGCTTCCTACAACAGCACCGTATCGATCCGGTCAGCCACATGCACCGCCGGCGGCTCTTCGGGCCTTCTTTGCAGGAATTGCAGCAGCTCTTCTTCTGACCCGTCGAAGTAGCCCTCCAGCAGCTCGCGTACGGCGGCGCGGCGCGCGGCATCCAGCGTGGCTTGCGGCGCATAGGCGAAACTGCGCCCCACCTTTCGCCGTGCCAGCATGCCTTTGCGCACCAGGCGATCGAGCACCGTCATGATGGTGGTATACGCCAGCGGCCGCGATTGCGCCACAATCTGCCGCACGGCCTTCACGTTGCCCTCGCCCAACGACCACAACGCCCGCAGGCACAGCAGTTCGAGCGGCGGAGGCACCTCTCGCGCGGTCCGCGGCATCAGCTTCCCTCAGAGGAACGAACTGGCTGCAATGCCTGTTTCAACTTGCCGGCGAAGGCCGAATCGGACCTCGGGGCCCCGTTGAGAGGGGCCGCGGCGGGCGGCGGTGCGGCCGGCGCCACGGGCAGCGATTCCTTGGCCAACTCGGGAGGATTCAGAAAGAGATCCTTCTTGAGTACGGAGCGCTCCAGCGGCACGTTATACGCTGTGAAGCAGCCCTCCACCTGGCGGTCGCTCTCAATCAGCTCGCGCATGGATTCCATTTTGGAATCCAGGTCGTCCAGGTAGTGCAGCATCAGCGCTTCGGGAAACAGCGGCACCTTTGGAGAGCCGAATTCCAACTTACCGTGGTGACTGAGAATCATGTGCTCCACCAGCGACCGCAGGGCCGGCGGAAATTCCGGGAGGCCGCGCAGCTTGTCGCTCACGATTCGAAGCCCTATATGGATGTGGCCCAGTAACTGCCCTTCGTTGGAATACGAAAAGCCGCGCTCGTAGTTCAATTCGTAGATCTTGCCGAGATCGTGCAGCATCACGCCCGTGAGCAGCAGGTCGCGGTCGATGAACCGGTAGTGCTGCGCCGCCAGCTGGGCCATGGCGGACACCGAAAGCACGTGTTCGATCAGGCCGCCCAAAAACGCATGGTGGATATGTTTGGCGGCCGGCGCGCGGCGGTAGCGCCGCGCGATCTCCTCATCGTCCAGCACGGCCTCCAGCAATCCCTTCAAGTGGACGTTGGTAATGCCGGCCACAATGCCGCGCAATTCCAGCCACATTTCGTCCTGGTCGCGCCGCGAGGAAGGAAAATAATCGCCGAAGTCGATCTCGCTGTCGTCCATCCGGCGCACCTTGTGGATGGTCATCTGCGGCCGGTTGTGGAAGATCTGCACCAGCCCTTTGACGCGCACGAAATCGTCGCGGTCGAAGGCATCGATCACTTCGGCGACGTTGTCCCACATCTTGGCATCCAGTTCGCCGGTGCGGTCGCCCAGCAGCAGGGAAAGATAAAACTCGCCGCTCTTTTTTTGACGAATCTCCTTGGAATGTACCAGGAAGCTGGTGGTAATCAGCTTATTCGGCTCGAGCTCGTTCACATAAGGAGATTTCATTGTTTGATGGGGGGCAGGGGCGGGCCGCTGTCCTCCTTAGCCTCGGCGGCGGCCGCTTCGGGCGATCCTTCCGGCGGCCGGGCTTTGTGCTTGGAGGGCTTCGGCGGCTTCTCGGACTCCGCCAGCGTCTTGACTTCGCCAGTGGTGCCCGGAATGGCCACACCGAGAACGTGTTTCCTCGGCTTGGCGGCGGAAAGTACTTCTTCCTTCGTCGTGGTTGCCGGCTTCAACTGCGCCACTTCCTGCCAGCGCGTATCTTTACCGGGAGCCGCGCCGGTATCCACGTAGCCTTCCTTGATCTGCAGGAACGCCGCCTCGCGAAGCGTGGTCAAATACTTGCGCACCGCAGGCTCCATCTTCGGCGACACGATGGCGTTCTGGATTTCTTCGCGGACTTCCTCAAAAGAGGCCTGGCCGGCTTGATAATGCTCTTCCACTTTGAGAATCAGGAATGCGTTGGGGAGCTTGATTGGCTCGGTGACGTACCCTTTGACGGCTTTATCGCTGAAGACGATGGCTTCCAACTCCGGCCGCAGGGTACCTTTCTGACTGGGGGCGCCGAGATATCCGCCATTCTGCGACGTCTCCGGATCGTCGGAATTGTCGCGCGCCAGGTCGCTGAATTTCTCTCCCTTGCGCGCCCGCGCCACCAGTTCTTTCGCGCGCGATTCCGCGGTGGCAACCTGCTCCGGAGATTTGCCCTCGGTCGAAATCAGAATCTGGCTGAGAAACACTTCCTCGTTGCGCATGAACTCGGTCTTGTGGGTGTCGTAGTATTTCTGCAGATCGGCCTCCGGGACCGAAATCTTCGAGGATACTTCGTAGCCGATTACCTTCTGGGCCAGCAGGTCGCGCTTCTTTTCCTCTTTCAGCTCTTCGAACGTCCTGCCGTACTGCTGCTGCAGCAGATCGTGGAATTTGTTCTCGTCGTTGATTTTCAACTGCGCCTGCATGCTGTTGAAAAACTTCGCGACCTCAGGATCCACGTTCACGCCGGGCAGGTCTTTGCCCTTTTGCACCAGCAGGATTTCGTCGATCCTCCCGCGGAGCACATTGGCTTCCATCCCCTTGACCCTCTCGTCCCGGGCGGAGCCCTTCAAGCCCGCCTGCGTGGCGGCGGCCTCGATGTCTTTGAATTTTTCTTCCAACTCGCCGCGGGTGACGATTTCGCCATTCACTTTCGCGACGATTTCTTCCACGATTTTCACCGTGGGAGCCGGAGTAGTCTGCGCGCTCGCGACGATCGCCAAGACCGCCATGCCAGGTACTACAAACTTAAAAAACATATGCCTTAAGGCTCCTATTTTAGCAGCACCATCGCCGGGGCGACTGCCGTGAGGGATCGAAAAGCACGTGCAATATGATGCCCGAACTGGAGGCGCCCATTTATTCAGCGGCTTACGCCGCCCATTCGGGGCGCCCGCGCGGGCCGCGAAGGACCGCCAGTTC
>CAZARO010000534.1:0-4741 GCA_964487165.1 uncultured Solibacteraceae bacterium
GACGAGCAATGTCAATTTCATTTTGTCCTCGATTGATTCCGAGGGGGCAGACCAATTCCCGGTCCGCCCCATCGTGGTTTGTTAATTCACCGGGCAAAGGCCATTGGGCGAGTTATTGCAGCCCGCCTGACCGGGCCCTTCGTGAACGCTATTCCTGCCGCTATAGGCCGGGGCGAGGAAGGGGAAACTGACTCCAATAGTCGAACTCGACATATTGACTCCGTCGCCGAGAGGCGTGCTGTACGTTTTGCCGTTGGCCAGAATGCCTGCCAGCACGCGCAAGGAGATGTCCCACACGTCGTCCACTGGGCGCCGTCCGTTGGGGTAACCGGCGGTGTCGCCCGCCAGGAAGCCAAGCCTCTTTTGGCTGGCGGTCGACGTGGCTGGAATGCCGGTGTTGAGGCGCAGCAAATCGGCAATCGGGCCGGCCTGTGCCGCGGTGCATCCAGGGCAGATGGGCGCCATGTACTGAACCAGAGGGAGCAGGTCGGTTCGCGGCGCCGCGGCCACGGGCACGCCGAGAGTTGAAAGAATCCGCGGAACCAGCGGGTTCAGGAAGAAATTGGTGAATTGGTCGTCGTGAATCGGAAGGTCCATGCTGAAGCGATCCTTCGCGCCGGTGCCGATGACGGCCTCGTTGATCAGCGCATTACCCATGCGTTGCACCTGCGTCCAGGCTCCCCGCCCGCCCTCGCCGAGGACGGTAGTCTTCTGGCGGGAGGTGGTTCCGTAGGTTCCGATTACCGCCAGCGGGTCGGTCGCAGCGTGCATCTGGCCATCGCTGGTGAGCATGGTGATGGGAACTTCGAGAACGATGGAGTTGACGTTGAATCCCGCCAGGGCGTTGGGGGCGTAGTTATTGTGGTCGTCCCCTTCCACGGCGGCGCCGAGTACGGGAGCTACGGACGCGCGCATATTCAGGGAGTCGAAAACGCCACCTAAATCGATGAAGAAAGGATCCGCCGCGGTGCCGGCAAACACGCGGATACCATTGTCGAGCGTGTAGATACCCTGCTGCACAAGCGACGCGTAACTGGGCATGGTGCGCGGCCCCACATTGGTGGGCACCGCATACAACACCTGGTCATCGGAGATGGGGAAACTACCGGCGCTGGTGACCATGTTGACGCTGTAAGTCTGGCGGAGACTTAGGCCCTGCGATCCATCGCCCGTGAGTGCGGTGATGGGGGGAAAGCCGAAGAGATTTCCGACAAATCCCGTAAAGACTCCAGGGTTTTGGATTTGGGTTTGGAATTGGAACTGGAAGGTGATGTCGGGAACTCCGTCGTGGTTGTTGTCGATCTTCATTTCATAGAGGATGCCGGGGTCGAACGGGAAGTAGTTCGGTCCGTTGGATGGCTCCAGAAATGGATCTACGTTGAGGATAAAGATCACCCGGTCGGGGTGCTCGGGACTGACGAAGGCAAACCAATCGGTGATGTCGGCCTTCTGATCCAAGGCGGTGATGGGTGCTTCGCGATGACTGGCCGCGAAGACGGGTGGCGATTGTACCGTGAGCAGCGCCGCGACTATGGCGACGGCTGGACGCAGCTTGGACGTTCGAATGCTCATGCAAACTCTCCTTTTTTGGGCGGGTTGGGAATGTAGTATCTTCACCTCCACGTACGACTTTCGCGGCGGCAACGGATTTACGCCGCGAAAACTTTTCAGGTGTTTACATCTGCCTTGGGGCGGCGACACCGAAGATGGAAATATTGCTCAAAAATCAGAGATCCAACGACGCGCGGGCCGCGTAGTGTAGAGCGTGATAGACCGGTTGGCCGTGGTAAAATCAACCGACATTCTTCAATGGGCGATCCGGCGCGCGCAGCTCTTCGTGAGGTGGCGTGGGGCGACTACGTTCGGCGTTGCGCCTCGCGCGATGAGTCCGCCTTGGCCGCGCTCTATGACGAATCCAGCCAGCTTGCTTATACCGTGGTCATGCGGATTCTTGGGGACGAAGCCGACGCCTCGGAAGTGGTGTTGGATGTTTACAAGCAGGTTTGGGACGCCGCGGGTCGATTCGATGAGAAACGCGGCTCGGCTGCGGCCTGGATCGTCATGCTGGCGCGAAGCCGAGCCATGGACAGGCGGCGTTTCCGAACCGCGCGGATGCGAACCTCGTCCCAGGTCGAGCAGTTGGCAGAAGTTACGTGGTCGGGACCTAGCCCGGAAAGTCTGGCCATGGCCAGCCAGAGTAGCCGGACGGTTATGCGGGCGTTGGCGACGGTACCTTCCGAGCAGCGTCAGGCTCTGGAGTTGGCTTTCTTTGCGGGGCTGAGCCATTCGGAGATCGCCGACCGGTTGGGGGAGCCGTTAGGGACGGTGAAAACGCGAATCCGGCTGGCAGTAGGCCGGCTTCGCGAATTGTTAAAAGACGCTGTATGATGGTCGGTTGGGGGCCAAATGCAACAATGCGACGATGGATATCGTGCATCGCTCTACGCTCTGGGGCTTCTGGATGAAGCGGAGTCCGGCGCTTTCGAGCGCCATCTGGCCTCATGCTCGCTCTGCCAAGGCGAAGTAAGCGAAACAGGCGATCTGGCAGTGCGGCTTGCCGAGACGATTCCCGCTTCCACGCCTCCTGCTATTCTGCGTCAACGCGTCCTTTCCGAGGCCGTGCTGCCGCGCGGCGTGGTGGCTTTGGTCCGCGGCGCAAACATGAATTGGCAGCCCACGCCTTTCAACGGGGTGTCCATAGCGCGGCTTTACGAAGATACGGCTCGCGGAGAACTAACCTCGCTGATCCGCATGATGCCGGGGGCGCATTATCCCTCCCATCGTCATGCGAGCCTGGAGCACTGCTATGTGATCGAGGGGGATTTGATTTTTGAGGACCACACTCTTACAGCCGGCGATTACTCCGCCGGAAGCCCCGATAGGAAACATACCTCCGCGACCACCAGGCAAGGCTGCTTGCTCTTCATCGTCCACAACGATCGAGACCACGTATACGCGCAGTAAATTCTCGCGCCGGTTAAATCCGCTGGGAGCCGGGCATGCGTAGACCCCTGTGAACCCGCCGGTTCGATTCGGCGGAAATCTCGACCACAGAGGTATTCGAAATGCGACAACACATCACTACGATGGCCTTGATGGGCCTGATGACGTTCACATCGTACGCGTCTTCGCCCTTCGGGACGGTGTACGAAAGCCTGGGCGGGAAGAAAGCGATCGTTGGGGTCGTCGACGATTTCGTGGCTCGCGTTGCGGGCGACAACCGCATTAACGGGTTCTTTAAGGATACGGCTTCCGATCCGGCGCGGCTGGCGAAGTTTAAGCAGAACCTGGTGGATCAGATCTGCGAGGCAACCGGCGGTCCTTGTAAGTACACCGGTAAAGATATGAAGTCGGCGCACTCCGGCATGGGAATCGGTGCGAGCGATTTCGCGGCCCTGGTGGAGGACCTGGTGGCAACATTGGATAAGTTTCACGTCAAGGAACAGGATAAGAACGCGCTTCTTGGCGCGTTAGGACCAATGAAGGGCGACATAGTAGAGAAGTAGAGTCAAAGCAATTCCCGCAGCAGGCGCCGCTGCTTTTCGCCGATGGCCCGCCAGTCGAAGTTGCGGACCGCATGATCGTAAGCGGCGTGGGCTATCTGCGCGCGCCGCTCCGCATCGACGAGTAAAGTGGCGACGGCAGCAGCGAAGGCCTCCGGCGTGTCCGCCACCCACACGCTATGGCCATGCGTGAGGCCCAGGCCGGCGCAGCCCGATTCCGTGGATACCACCGCGCGCTGCATGGCCATGGCTTCCAGCACCTTCACGTTAGTGCCGGCGGAAACCACGGTGGGCACCAGCACCAGGTTGGCGTCCACATAGAGCGGGCGCACGTCGGCCACGAAGCCCAGCATGCGGATGCGCGCGTCCGGCGCGGGCTCGGGCGAATCGGTGAAGGCGCGCCAGTAAGTGAGATAGTCGGGACCGCACACCACGGTGAGATCCATGCGCGGGAACTTGTCCCGCAGCAGGGGCCAGACGCGCTCGGTGAAGAAGCGATAGGCCGACACGTTGGGGAAGTGGCGGAATGAACCGATGAATAAGAGCCGCTGGCCGGGCTGCTCGGGTTGCGGCTGAAAGCGTTCCAGGTCCACGCCGTTCTCGATGACGGCCGATGGGACGCCGGTGCCCAGCAGCGCGGCATCTTTCGGCGACATCACCACCACGCGACTGTAGCGGCTGACGGCGCGCGTTTCGTAACGGCGCCAGCGGACGAAATCCCACCAGGCGGCTAGGGTGCGTTGGCGGCGCGCAATCTGGCCCTGGAGGTCAAAGGTGACATCGTGCTCCACCAGGATGTCCCCGCCGTGCGCGGCCAGGTGCGTGTATTCCACCTGCAGCAACTGAAAACCGAAGGCCCGCCGCTCTTCGGCAATCGCCTGGTCCATGGCCGGCGACCAAAACTCGCGCACTTCGGGGGGCGCCAGGCTGGACCATCGCGGCTCGCGGTAGCGGCGCTTCGTCACCAGCACGAAGCGCGCGCAAAATTCCTGCAGCGGAGCGGTATCGGGATCCTCCGCGCCGTCCGTGAAGGCGAATAACTCCACGTCGAACTCGCGCGCCATCTCGCGCAGGAGGTGGTAAATGCGGACGGCGCCCCCGTGCGCCAGCGGGAAGGGAAAATACGGAGAGAGTATGGCCACGCGGGGGCGTTCCGGAGAGCAGGCGCGGCCTTCCACCACGCGATGCCCTTGAGGCGCGTCGGAACGCTCGCGCTTGGGCCAGGGCCACCACCAGGG
>CAZARO010000535.1:0-4734 GCA_964487165.1 uncultured Solibacteraceae bacterium
CTGATGGATTGCCAGATGCCGGAAATGGACGGGTTCGAGGCCGCCCGGGAGATCCGGCGCCTGGAGAATCCGGAGCAGCACGTGGTAATTGTGGCGATGACCGCCGAGGCCCGGACGGGAACGCGCGAGCAGTGTCTGGCGCAAGGCATGGACGACTACATCTCGAAACCGGTGAAACTCGAAGATCTGTACGAGACGCTGCGCCGATGGGTGGCGGAAAATTGACCGCCGCGCCTGTTAAAATACACTTGCGAATGCTGAAGCGCTTCATTTTTTGGGAATATCCGCGCGGGAGCTGGCAGTACGACGTGATTGTGGGGGTGATTCTGGCCTTCCTGTTCCTCACGCCACGCGCCTGGTTTCGCGACCAGCCCAGGATTCCACGTGTCAGCGTCATCTCCATCGCCCACGGGGAGTTCATGGTAGATCCGGAATTCCTGACCGGCATTCCCGAAAACCAGTGGCTGGTGAAATTGACGCCGGAAGTGCGCACCCGCGCGGGCAATTCTCACCTGACTGTAACCAACGTGGAGCCCTTCATGGATTCCGATGGGGAACTGCGATTTTACATTGCGTTCACCCGGCCGTGACCGGTTTACGCGGCAAAGGGAGCGGAAGGAATTTGGCCAGGCAAACACACTCGAGGGGTTGGAATAGTTCTGGCTGGAAGCTGTTGTGCGCCGCCGTGGCGTTGGCCGGGATGGTGTTCCCGGCTGCGGCGGCGGACCCGACCCTGGCCGCCACGTTCGCCAAAATAGACCAGGCCGCGCTGCATTTCAAAGGTCTCTCCGGGAAGGTAGAGTCCGTGCAGCACATGCAGGCCATCCACGAGGACGACATTCAAAGCGGTACGATCCTGGTGAAGCGCACCCCGCACAAGGAACCGCACGTAAAGATTTCCTTCGACAAGCCGGAGCCGAAAGTGGCCTACGCCGACGGCAATAAGGTGGACGTGTATTATCCCAGCAGCCAGCAGATTCAGGAATGGGCCCTGGGCCATAGGAAGTCTTTCGTGGACATGATTCTGACCTTGGGTTTCGGCGGCAGCTCGAAGGATTTACAGAATGACTACCAGGTGACGCTGGGAGGCACGGACACAGTCGCGGGGGAAAGCGCCACCCGGCTGGAGCTGGTTCCCAAGTCGAAAGACATGCAGGAGCAGTGGATCAAGATCGACCTGTGGATCTCCGATAAGACGGGCTACGCGGTGCAGCAGAAATTCTACGAGCGCGGCAAGGACTACACGCTCATTACCTACACTGGCGTGGTGCCGAAGTCCGACATCCCCGATACGGAGTTCGAACTTCCCAAGGCCAAGAAAGAGCCACTTAATAAGAAGAAGTAGGTTGCACCGGTATGAAGTCGAAGAGCGGCGTACACCGGCTGGAATATCTGGATTGGCTGCGGGGCATCGGGGCGACCATCATGCTGCACGGCCACGTGTGGGATTCCTTCCTGCGAGACGACCTCCGCAATCGCGGGCCGTACATCTTCTCGCAATTCATGGGGGGCATGCCGCCGGCGATTTTCCTCTTCCTGACGGGCGTCACGCTGGCATTCCTGATGGACAGCTCGGAGCGCAAGGGCATGGCTCCGGTGGAGCGCGTAAAAACGGCCTTCCGGCGCTCCGGCTACTTGTTTTTCCTGGCCTTCGCGTTCCGCGTACAGCTCTGGATTTTCGGCATTCCGGCGCCCTGGCGGGATCTGTTCCGCGTGGACATTCTGAACTGCATGGGATTCGCTATCGCGGTGCTATCGGCGATGGCGATTTTTCCCACCAGGCAAAGGGCCAAGGCAGCCGCCGTGGCCGGCTTGGCGATTGCGTGCGTTTCGCCGCTGATTTCGCAGTTGCACTGGGAGGCGGTGCCATGGCTGATCCGCAATTACATCGTGCCGGACTATCGGACCTTCGGCTTCTTTCCGTGGGGCGCGTATCTGGCGTTCGGCCTGAGCGCGGGCAGCGTGATCCGCGCCATTCCGCCTGACGCGACGGATCGCGCCATGCAATGGGCCGCGATGCTGGGTATCGGCGCAATCCTGGTGTGCCACTACCTGGACAGCCTGCCCTACAAGTTCTACGCCCAGTCGGAATATTGGCTGAACAATCCGCTGCAGATTGTGACCAAGCAAGGTGTGACGCTGGTGATCCTGTCGGCGGCCTTCGTGTGGACGCGCTATGCCGCCGGGGCAGGTTGGAGCTGGGTGCGGCAATTCGGCATCACCTCGCTGCTGGTGTACTGGGTGCACATCGAGCTGGTTTACGGGCGCGAGCTGTTTTTCCTGAAGAATAATCTGAACGAAGCGCAGACCCTGGTGGCGGCGGTGTGCGTCATTCTGCTGATGCTGGGAATCTCGGTGGTCAAAACACGTTGGACGGAAGTGCGGGCGTTCCTGGCCGCGGCGGGCTGGTGGAGCGGCGCCAAGGCGCAGCGCGTGCCGGGGGATTAGGATTGAGGGGACGGCGCCGCCTTCCTACGCTACACCGCCCGTAGCGCCAGCACGGCGTTCAGTCCTCCGAATGCGAAGGAATTCGAGAGCGCGTACTCCACCTGCGCGGTGCGCGCCTGGTTGGGGATGACGTCGAGGTCGCATTCCGGGTCGGGCTCGCGGTAGTTGGCGGTGGGCGGCAGAAGGCCGTCGCGCAGCGCCAGCGCGGTGGCGAGGCATTCCAGCGCCGCGGAGGCGCCCAGCGCGTGGCCGTGCATCGACTTGGTGGAACTGACGGCCAGGCGGCCCGCGTGCGCGCCGAATACCGCGCGGATGGCGGCCGTTTCGGTAGGATCGTTGGCGGGCGTGCCGGTGCCGTGCGCGTTGATGTAGCCGACGGCGTCGGGGGCCAGCGAGGCGTCGCGCAATGCCGCCCGGATGGCGCGGGCCGCGCCTTCGGCCGAGGGCTGCGTAATGTGGCCGGCGTCCGCGGACATGCCGAAGCCCACGATTTCGGCATGAATCCGCGCTCCGCGGGCGCGCGCGGCATCTAACGGCTCGAGCACCAGCATGGCGCCGCCTTCGCCCAGAATCATGCCGTGACGATCCTTCGAAAAAGGGCGGCAGGTGTCCGGCGAGACCACCCGCATGGCTTCCCACGCTTTCAGAATTCCGAAGCTGAAAGGGGCCTCGCTGCCGCCCGTGATCGCCAGGCCGGTGGCGCCGGAGCGCACCATCCAAAACGCCTGCCCGATAGCGTGCGCGGCCGAGGAACAGGCGGTGGAAATGGTGAAGCTAGGTCCGGTGATGCCGAATTCCATGGAGATGTGGCTGGCGCCGGCGTTGGCCATGGTTTTCGGAATGGTCAGCGGGTGCACGCGGTTGTGCCCCAGCTTATACACCTCTTGAAACCCGATGTCTTCGGTGCTCTGGCCGCCCACGCAGGAGCCTGTTACGATGGCGGCCGATTCGCGCAGTTCGGGGGTCCACGAAACGCCCGCGCCGGCTACGGCTTCGCGCGCGGCGATCACCGCGAACTGCGCGAAGCGGTCGAGGAAATCGGCGCGGCGGTCTTCGAAATAGGGCTGGTGGCTGTAGCCTTTTACTTCGGCGCCGTTTTGGAAACGCAGCATGGAAGCGTCGGTGGATTCGATGGGAGCGATGCCGGAACGGCCCTCCGCCAGCGCACGGGCGAACTCCGCGGTGTCGCGTCCCAGGGCGCAGATGGCGCCCATTCCGGTGATGGCCACGCGCCGCATGCGCTACTGGGGCGCCTTCCCAGCGGCGGACTTCGCCACCAGCAAGCGCTCCACACCTTCGCACATCTGCCGGATGCCGCGAACCGAGCGCACCTCGTCGTCGGGAATGCTCACGTCGAATTCGTTCTCCAGCGCGAACAGAATCTCCACGGCGTCCATGGAGTCGATTCCCAGTTGGACGAAATCGCTGTCGATGGTCACCGACTCGACTGGGATCCGCTTGGTGGCGGCGATCACTCGAATGACTCTCTGAATCAACTCGTCGGACATAGCAATCGGGTTATCGTCTCAAACTCGTAGCCTCGCTCCAAAAGCTCGGGAACCAGGCGCCGTACAGCCTCCACGGTGGCCCCGATGTCAGGTCTAGCCTGCAACTCGCGGCCATCGTGAAGACACAGGATAGCGCCATTCGAAACGCGCTTCGTTAAATTTTCGAAGACCGCGTCCGAATTCCGTTTCCAATCATAGCCGATTGCGCTCCACATCACGCCGGTGAGCGAGAGGCGGCGCTGCGCCCGGCCCATGCCGAACCAGCGCGCTCCGTAGGGCGCGCGAAACCACTCGGGCGTGACGCCGGTATGGGTGCCTATGGCCTGCTGCGCGCGCCGCAGATCGGCTTCGATGAAGGCCGGCGAGCGGAAACAAAACAGCGGGTGCGCGTAGCTGTGGTTGCCGATGGCGTGGCCGGCCGCGGCCACCGCGCGCGCCACGTCCGGCAGGCGTTCGACGTTGGCCCCCACCTGAAAAAACGTGGCCGGCACGCGGTATTGCGCCAGAATGTCGAGAATCGCGGGCGTGCCTTCGCTGGGGCCATCGTCGAACGTCAGGGCCACGGCGCGCCGGCGCGGGCTGCCGCGCCATACCGACTGGCCGAAGACGGCGGCGGAACGGCCCCGCACCGCCCACGCCAGAAAAGCGCCGGCCGCACAGAGGCCGCCGGCGGCGATGGGGAGGGAATTCATCTAATCTCCGATGTAACTACTGAGGGAGTTGCACCGCTCCCTCGCGGTCGCGGCTCGGTAGGCTCTGGCAAACACAGAGGCGCCAT
>CAZARO010000536.1:0-4732 GCA_964487165.1 uncultured Solibacteraceae bacterium
CTCAAGCCGCCGCCGCTGGCGCGCATGTCCATGAGCATGGCGGACGTGGCGACGGTCACGCCCGAGCTGGAAGCCGCTTGCCGCAAGCTACTCGACGGCGTACAACTGGGCGGCCCGTATCTTCCGCCCGCCTACAACCGCCTGCGCGTGCAGTTTCCCGGCAATCACGGCGGAGTGAATTGGGGCGGCACGTCGTTCAATCCGCAATTGGGCTATCTGTTCGTCAATTCGAACGAACTGGGGCAGCTCTCGGGCCAGAGGGATCACGATCCGAAGAATGGCCGAGCCATGGGCAAAGGGGTGGGCAATCGCGTCGATCCCGACGGTCCCGTGGAAGGCGTGCCGGGCGGCGGACGCCTCAGCATTCCGGGTGTCGACTCCCCGCAGCAACTGCCCTGCCAGCAGCCGCCATGGGGCGAACTGACCGCCGTGAATGTGAACACAGGCGAGTTCGCGTGGCGCGTGCCGTTAGGCGTCACCGACAGCCTGCCGGCAGACAAACAGAAGACCGGCCGTCCCGGAAACGGCGGCACCATCGCGACTGCCGGGGGGCTGGTCTTCGTGGGCGCGACCGATGACGCCCGCTTCCGCGCGTTCGACGCGAAGACCGGCAAGGAGTTGTGGACCTTCAAGCTGGGCGGCGCCGCGGAAGCCACTCCGATCACGTATCAGGGCCGGGACGGCCGGCAGTACGTGGCGATCGCGTCCACCGGTGGCGGGTTCTTCAACAACCCGGTGACCGACGACAGCATCATGGCCTTCGTGCTGGACGCCAAGTAGGGCTGAGGCTGGTTAACCATCGGCAGCGCTTGACAACCTTCGCACCCTTCTTGTAATAAAATAGTTAAGGGAAGTTCAAAAAGCTATGTTCCGCTCGGGCGCAGCCCGTCCGCGAGAACGCTTCATTACTCGAGTCCTTTGTTTGAGGTTGAAGCCGAGGAAGGCAGCAATGGAGTGGGCAGAAGCACATCTTATTACAAAGCTTTCGGTTCGAAGGAGAAACTATGCGCGTCAATTTTAAGTCTCGCACCGTCTCGGTGCTGATCCTCGCGGTGGTGGTCAGCGGCCTGCTGATTCTGGCCATCAACACCGCGCCGCGATCCACTTCGGCCGCCGCCGGGCCGCAATCCGCGGCGTCCGCGCGAAGCACGCTGCCGCAGCAGTCCTATGCGGACGTGGTGGATCGCGTGGCTCCCGCAGTGGTCACCATTCACGCCGCGCGCCGCGCGCGTGCGGCCCAAATGCCGGACTTCTTTAACGATCCGATGTTCCGCCAGTTCTTCGGGAATCCGAACCGCTCCTCGCCGCGCGGCGGCCAGACACAAAAGGAAACGGCGCTTGGTTCGGGCGTGATCGTCAGCGCCGACGGGCACATCATTACCAATCACCACGTGGTGGATGGCGCCGAAGAGATCTCGGTGGATTTGAACGACAAGCGCCATTTCGATGCCAAGCTGGTCGGTTCCGATTCGCCCAGCGATCTGGCGGTTCTCAAGATTCAGGCGACTAATCTGCCGGTGCTGTCGCTCGGCGATTCCGATAAAGTGCGCGTCGGCGACGTCTGTCTGGCGGTCGGCAATCCGCTGGGCGTCGGGCAAACCGTGACCATGGGCATCGTCAGCGCCAAGGGCCGCCAGACCAGCGAGGGTGACGGCAGTTTCGAAGACTTCCTGCAGACCGACGCCGCCATCAATCAGGGCAACTCCGGCGGGGCGCTGGTGAATACGCAGGGCGAGCTGATCGGCATCAACAGCCAGATCCTTTCGCCTTCCGGCGGGAACATCGGGATCGGATTTGCCATCCCGTCGAATATGGCCCGCAGCGTGATGGACCAGTTGACCAAGAACGGCAAGGTCAGCCGCGGCCGGCTGGGCGTACAGATTCAGGACATCACGCCGGAACTGGCCCAGAGCCTCAACCTGAAGGATTCCCGCGGAGTGCTGGTCGATTCGGTGGACGCCGGCAGTCCGGCGGAGAAAGCCGGCGTCCGCGTTGGCGACGTGATTACCGCCGTGAATGGCGCGCGGACCGACGACGGGAACACGCTGCGCAATCACATCGCGGCCACCCCTCCGGGAACCGATGTCGCCCTCACCGTCTTGCGCGACGGCCACGAAGAAACCATGCATGCCAAGCTGATCGAGCTGAAGGCGGACGAGGACGCCGCGGCATCGGAAGTCGGCGGCAATAAGGAAAGCGGCGGCGGACAACTGGGGGTCACCGTAGAGCCGGTGACGTTGGAGTTGGCCAACCGTTTGAAGCTGAAACGCGCGCAGGGCGTAGTGGTCACCGAAGTGGTGCCAGGCAGCCCGGCGGCGGAGGCGGGGATTGAGCCCGAGGACGTGATTCTTGAAGTCAATCGCCAGGCCGTGAAGTCGGGTACGGATATTCGCGCCGCGGTGCGGGAGTCGGGCTCGCGGCCCACGCTGCTGCTCATCAGCCGCGGCGGTATCAGCCATTTCATCGCTATACAGGCCAAGTAAGCCGTCCAGGCGTGATAGCTTGGACGTGATGACTTGGCTTGTCTGGTCCCTGCTATCGGCGATTTTCGCGGCGCTTACCGCCATCCTGGCGAAAAAAGGGGTCGCCGGCGTCGACGCCAACCTGGCGACGGCGGTACGCACCTCGGTGGTGGTGATCTTTACCTGGCTGCTCGCGCTGGCCACTGGGAACGCCGCGCCTTTCCAGCATTTCACCGGGAAGACGTGGCTGTTCCTGGCCCTGTCGGGCATGGGGACGGGGCTGTCGTGGCTCTGCTACTTTCACGCCTTGCAACTGGGGGAGGCGTCGCGCGTGGCGCCCATCGACAAGCTCAGCGTGGTCTTCGTGATTCTCCTGGCAACCGTGTTTCTGGGCGAAAAGCTGACCTGGGGCAAAGGCGCGGGCGTGCTGCTGATCGCCGCCGGTGCCATCGCGATCGCGCTGGATTGAGGACGGGTTCGCCGGACGCGGCGATCCTCGCGGACCGAAGCCGCTGAGGCGCTGATACCCAGGTTCTTACTCCTCTGTGCCCTACGGTCTTGACTTTGTTTCCTCCGTGTCTCTGTTGTGAATATTCTCTTTGGTCGCGGCTTGCCTGCACTTTGGCTGGCCGGGGCAGTAGTAAACTGTGGAAATGCGACGCCGAGTACTGCTCTTGTTTTCGGTTCTCCTGATGGCCGGGCTGGCCGCCGACGAAACGCGCGATTCCGCCGTCCGGGCAACCCTGGATAACGGCCTGCGCGTCGTCATCGTGCGCGATCCTTTGGCCCCGGTGGTCACCATCGAAGAGAATTACCTGGTGGGCGGTAATGAGACGCCGGCGGGATTTCCGGGGATGGCCCACGCGCAGGAACATATGGCGTTCCGCGGATGCGCCGGCCTCACTGCCGACCAGATCGCCGCCATCTATGCGCAGCTGGGCGGCAGTTCCAACGCCGACACGCAGCAGAATGTCACACAGTATTTCGTAACCGTGCCCGCGCAGGATCTGGAAGTGGCGCTGCGGCTGGACGCGTCATGCATGCAGGACGTCGAGGACTCGCAGGCGCAGTGGGCCGAGGAGCGGGGCGCCATCGAACAGGAAGTCTCGCGCGATCTGTCGAATCCCACCTACAAATTCGTCACGCGCCTCAACGAGGATCTCTTCTCGGGCACGCCCTACGCGCACGACGCGCTCGGCACCAAATCCTCCTTCGACGCCACCACCGGCGAGATGCTGAAGAAGTTCTACCAGGATTGGTACGCGCCCAACAACGCCATCCTGGTGATTACCGGCGATGTCGATCCCACTGCGGCGCTCGCCAAAGTGAAACAGTTGTACGGGTCCATCAAGCGCAAGCCGATTCCCAAGAACCCGGAAATCAACCTGCCGCCGGTGAAAGCGGACAGCTTTACGCTGGACAGTAACCTCCCCTATGAGCTGGTCTTCCTGGCTTTCCGCATGCCCGGCACATCCAGCCCCGATTACGCCGCGGCCCGCATTCTGAGCGATGTCGCCGGTAGCCAGCGCGCCGACCTCTATGGTCTGGTGCCCGCCGGCAAGGCGTTGGGAGCGGAATTCGGCCTGGCCGAAACTTTCCCGAAAGCCAGCGTCGGATTTGCCGTCGCCGCCATACCGGCCGGTGCCGATGCTGCGCCCATTACCGATGAGATGAAGAAGATTCTGGCGGGTTACGCCGATAAGGGCGTGCCTCCCGCGTTGGTTGAGGCTGCCCGCAAGGGTGAAGTTGCGGGCGCCGAGTTCGAACAGAACTCCATTTCCGACCTGGCGGCAACCTGGTCGGACGCTCTCGCCGGCGAAAGCAGGAACTCGCCTACGGAGATCGTCGATGCTATGAAGAAGGTGACGGTGGAAGACGTGAACCGCGTAGCGAAGGCTTATCTGCTGGTGCAGAGCGCGGTGGTTGCCACGCTGAAACCGTCGCCCTCCGGCGAGGCCGTTTCCGGCAAGGGATTCGGCGGGGCCGAGGTGACAACCGCGGCGCCCACCAAGCCGGTGACGCTGCCGGATTGGGCGGAGGCCTCGGTGAAGTCGCTGAAAGTGCCGCAAGCCGCGCCCGCGCCGGCGGATGTCACGCTGTCGAACGGCATGCGACTGATCGTTCGCACCGAAAAGGCCAGCCCGACGGTCACGGTGATCGGTTCGGTCAAGCATGAATCCGTGCTGCAGGCTTCCGCGGGCAAAGAGGGCGTCAATTCGGTCATCGAGGAATTGTTCTCTTATGGAACCGAGACTCGCGACCGGCTCGCC
>CAZARO010000537.1:0-4728 GCA_964487165.1 uncultured Solibacteraceae bacterium
CCCCTTCAGCCCCCGCGCCGCCATTTCCTCTTTGATGGCGACCGCGGCCAAAGCGGAGGCAGAGCCCAACAGATTGTGCCCGCAGGCATGCCCCGGCGCGCCCGCCGTGACCGGCGATTGCGTGGGGATGTCCTTCTGCGAAAGCCCCGGCAGCGCGTCGAACTCGCCCATGATGACGATCACCGGTTGGCCGCTGCCGAACGACGCGGTGAACGCCGTCGCCATGCCCGCCACTCCGGTGCGCACGTCGAAGCCGTTGGCGCGCAGCTCCTGCTGGAGCACCGGCGAGCTCTTGGTCTCGTGGAAGCCCAGCTCGGGCGTCTCCCAAATCTGGCGTGAAATCGCGCCGAAGCGATCCGCATGGCTGGCCACGCGCGCCAGGACGTCATCGGCGGCGGAGGCGCACCCGGCCGCAAGGAAAAATACCAGAAATTTACGCACGGTTGATTATAAACTGTCCGGGACAAGCGGCGGCGCCGGCCGTAGCTCGAGGGTGCGACTTAGAAGCAGGAACGATCGTCGTAAGAGTACCTGCGCGACCACAGCTCTCAATCTCAGGCGTGGTCCTTTGGAAGTTCTGAATCCGTGTGAATCCGTGTCCATCCGATGGCCCATTCTTATTGGCGGTCGCGCACGTACTCTTACGACGATCGTTCCTGCTTCTAAGTCGTGCACCCGCGACACAAGACTCCCTGCGTTGGCGGCGATTTGGCCCCTTTATTCGCCCATTATTGTCGGCCGCGGAGGCCACGCCCTCCCTCAGATGCCTCAGCTTGTGCGCGACTCCCTATGTCTCAGCGGGAGCCGTCTTCTGCCGCAATAGCTTCGCCACTGCCGAGGAATACGCGTTCCAGGTTGTCTCTTCGCTGTGGAAGTGCCGGCGGCCCTCCGGAGTCAGGCGATAATACTTCGCCCGCCGGTTGTTCTCCGAACGTCCCCACTCGGCCTCGATCCAGCCCTTGGCCTCCATGCGATATAGCGCCGGATAGAGCGCCCCTTCCTCCACCAGCAGGGCCGCGCCGGTGGATTCGCGGATGGCGGCCACAATCGCATAGCCGTGCATCGGCCCCCAGGTGAGCGTTTTCAGGATCATCAGGTCCAAGGTGCCGCGTACCAGATCCAAAGCAGGTTTTTCCATGATTACTGGACTCGCAGCGCCTTCATGGGGTCGAGATGCGCCGCCCGCCAGGCCGGCACGCAACTGGCGGCGAGCCCGGCAGCGCCCAGCAAGGCCGCGGCGATGGCCAGGCTGGGATAATCCACTGGCGGCAATCCAAACACCAGGCCGGAAAGCGCGCGCATAACCAGCACGGCTCCGGGGACGCCGATGAGCACGCCCACCGCCACCAGGCGCAAGCTCTGCCGCACCACGATCGCCACGATGGCGGTGGCGCTCGACCCCACCGCCATGCGGATGCCGATTTCCCGCGTGCGCCGGGCCACGGTGTAGGCGATCAGGCCGTACAGGCCCGAGGCAATCAGCGCCAGCGCTAGGCCGCCGAAAATGCCAGACGCCTGCATGCGGATATAATCGTCCGCCAGGGTGTCGCCGATCTCGTCGGTGAGCCGGGTAGACGAGCGGACCGCCAGGGGCAGGTGCGCATCGCGGATGCGCGCGGCGGCCAGCGCGCCCACCGCGGCCGGCTCCATTGCGGTACGAACCTCCAGGATGGTTCCCGAACTGAAGGTCCCGCGCTGCGCGAGAGAGCTGTAAACGATATCGGGAGCCGGCTTGGCCAGGTTGGCGAACCTGGTGTCCTTGACGATACCGACGATTTCGGTTTCGTCTCCCGGCTTCGGCTCGACGACGGCGCGGCCCACCCGAAAGCGCTTGCCCAGCGGGTTCCGGTCTGGAAACAGCCTCCGGGCCAGACCTTCGCTCACCACCGCGACGCGGGGGGCCTGCGCGTCATCGCGCTCCGTCAATCCGTGGCCGGCAAGCAGGGGAATCCGCAGAGCCTCGAAGTAGCCGCGTCCGATAAAGAGCCAGCGAACTGGCGTGTCGGCTGGATTTTCCGGTGTACGGGCGCTGGTGGTGATGTAACCGTCGTTGAACATGAGCAGGTTCGAGAGGCCGACCGCCTCGATGCCGGCGGCGCCACGAAGGCTTTCGGCCGCGGCGGCAGACTCCGCCACCGGCGCCTTGCCGCTCTCGTCATCCGTGTTGCGGACCAGCCGCACCACCGAAACATGGTCCGCCACAAAGCCGGTCGGCACAGCGTGCAGATTCTGAAAACTGCGCACGAAGACGGCCGCGCCCGCGATCAGCACCAGCGACAATGCCACCTCTAACACGACCAGAACTTTGCCCGAGGCGAACGGCGCCACGCATTGGCCGTGTCCCAGGGGAATCCGGCCCCCGCGCAGCAGTTGCACCGCCGGAGCCAGCCCGAACAGCACCGCCGAGACGAACGAGAGCCCCAGCGCGAACGCCAGCACACGCGCGTCCGGCGCGACTTCGAGGGGCCGCGCCTGCCAGTGAAATGCGGCCAACAGGAGGCGCCCGGCTCCCTGCGCCACCAGCAGCGCCCCCGCGCCGCCCGCCAGCGCCAGGATGCAGCTTTCCGCCGCCGATTGCCGCAGGATACGCAGCCGCCCCGCGCCCAGCGAGAGCCGGATGGCCGTCTCGTGCTGGCGAGCCGCTCCGCGCGCAATCAGCAGGCAAGCCACGTTGGCGCAGCCGATCAACAGCAGCAGGGCCACGATAGCGCCCAGTACATCGAGCGAACGCTCCCGCACGCCGCCCGTCCCGGCATAACCGCGCGCGCCGCTCTCGCAGCCGATGCGGTCGTCTTTCGAATCGCGCGTCAGCCCCAGTGTCAGGAATTGCCGCCAGAGCACTTGCAGATCGCTCTGTGCACGGGCGAAATCGACGCCGCGCCGCAACCGGCCAATGGCGCGAAAATAAGCGCCGTTATCGAAATCCATTCCGCTTACGGCCGTCCGCGCAACGCCCAGGGGAATGTACAAATCGGAGTCGTAGCCTTTCTGCGTGCCGTAGAAACCGGCCGGCATTACACCCACGATGGTGAAAGGAATGTCGCCGAGGTAGACCGTCTTGCCGACCGCATCGGAGGGCTGCTCATAGCGGCGGTTGGCGAATCGATAGCCGGCCACCGCGACCTGTGCCACATCGTCTGCGGAATTCAGCCAGCGGCCCGATAACGGGGGCACACCGAGAACCTCAAAGAAATTTCCGGAGACCGGAAGGCCCATCGCAGGGTGCTCGATCTTCTGGTGCGCGTGGCGTTCGCGGGCGTTTACGTTAGCCTGTGCCGCGAGGGCCGTGAACACTTTCTGGTGGTCACGCAAATAGAGGTAACCGGAATAGGTGAACGTCACCCCGATATGCGTGCCATCGGGCACCGTCGTATAGTGCGACACCAGCGCCAGTTCGGAGGGCTTCGGCACCGGCAGCGGCGCGTAAAACAAGCGGTCCAGAACGGTGAACACCGCCGTGGTAGCTCCGATGCCAACGCTCAGTATAAGGATCGCCGCCGCAGTGGACGCCTTCGCCTGCCGCAGAACGCGGGTGGCATAGCGAACGTCGGCGATCCAGCCGCGCAGATACTCAATCCACGAATTCCGCCGCTCGCGGCTGGTGCTGATGGCCACGCATTCGGCCCGCGCCGGCGCCACAGGACCGAACTGCCTCAGGGCTTCGCTGCGGGCGGCCGCCTCGGTCCACCCGGTTGCCCGCAGGGTGTCGATCTTGGTTTGGAGATGAAAGGCGAACTCGTCATCCACATCGGCCGCCGGATTCGCCCCCCAGAATCGCAGATACCTTCTCCACGCTGCTTCGCGCTTCATGGGATTTACTCTGCCACATTTTCCCCTAAGATTTCAAGGGGACTGGCTTATGCGCGCCGTCAAGGAGCTATCGCCAGGAAGCGAGCCTTCCCACGAGGGTCGAAGACCAGACCCGCGAACCATCCGTCCTGTTCGTTCATCGGCGCCCCGGCGCGGCCTCCCGTGCCGGCCTTTTCCCCGCGATGCGCTCCGCGCTTACGAAATGCGGCTGTCCCGCCCCTTACCCCCCGGAACTCCCCGCTGCGAAGCCCTTTACGAAGCTGGTGATCGGGTTTTCCCCACTCCAAATCCAATCTACGGCCGTGAAGACCACCACCGCAATCAGCGCCCAATGCCAGCACTTGAGCCGTTTCATGGGCATATCTCCAGATGAATGAATGAGGGCTATTCTATCACCACGGGAGGAAAGTTGATGGGACGCGCCTGTCATCCGCGCGTCATGATGCCTTTAGCCAAACCCTGAAACTGCTCCGGCGACAAGTGCAGTTCCCCGTCGATGGTCAGCCAGAGGCGTCCCGACCCGCCGTCGGCGAATTGGACAGTCCGCAGGGTGGCCACGCTATCCATTCCCGCAGGCAGAGTCGATTTCAAGTCCGCCGATTTCCGAATGGACGATTCGACACTGTTGGCGATCTTCTGCCGGATGGAATCGCCGAACGATCCGGAATGCAGCGCCTCGCCCAACGATCCATCGGCGTCGATTTTGAGGACCTCCGCGCCCATCGCGATGTGATTCTCTTCCACCGTGGGAGTCAGGCTCACCTGCACCACGGCATCGCCGCCCACCAGCCGCTTGGTGATTTCCTTGCCGAACGCCTTGGCGCATCCGAAACGCTCGTAATGCACGTTGGCGGTGAGCAGGCCGCTTTTTAGCAGCACCACTTTCTCCACCGAGAGGCGCTCGCCGCACTTGTCGGA
>CAZARO010000538.1:0-4715 GCA_964487165.1 uncultured Solibacteraceae bacterium
TACCCGTAAATGGTTGAAATTGTTCCCTCGATCCTGTCGGCGGATTTCGCCCGCCTGGCCGAAGAGATCGGCCGAGTAGAGCGCGGTGGCGCCACCATCCTGCATCTCGATGTGATGGATGGCCACTTCGTCCCCAATCTCACCATCGGGCCGCCGGTGGTGGAGTCGATTCGCAAGTGTACGCGGCTGCATCTCGACCTGCACCTGATGATCGAGAATCCGGAACGGTATGTCACGGAATTTGTGAAAGCCGGAGCCAATTCGGTCCTGGTGCATTACGAGGCTTGCCGTCACCTGGACGGTACCCTGCAGATGATCCGGGAAGCCGGCGCGATGGCCGGCGTGGTGCTGAATCCGGCGACCCCGGTATCAGTGCTGGAGGATGTGCTGGAAGTGGCGGATTACGTGCTTCTGATGAGCGTGAATCCCGGATTTGGGGGTCAGAAGCTGATCCCGTATGTGCTCGATAAGGTGCGCCAGTTGAATGTGATGCGGCGCGCAAAGAAGTTAGCTCTGCCGATCGAAATCGATGGCGGCGTGCACCGGGAAAACCTGGCCGAAGTGGTGCGCGCCGGGTGTGATTGGATCGTCACAGGGTCGGCTGTCTTTCACAGTCCGGACCCGGAAGCGACCGTGCGGGAATTCCGCGAAATTGCGGCACACGCAACCCTGATTGGGTGCTGAGTAGTTACGGGGAGGTAATCGATAATGGTTGGCAATCGGATTCGTCATTCGCTGATGTTCGGGGTGGGCGCCGCGCTGTTGTTCGGCACGGGGTGTGCCCATAAATACGATAACCCCATCACCAAGGATACGCAGCAGCCCGACAAGGTGCTTTTCGATACCTCCATCGACGACATCGAACACGGGCGCTATGAGCGCGCACGGCTCACGCTGCAGACCATGATGAACACCTACGATACCAGCGAATACCTGGCCAAGGCGAAGCTGGCGGTGGCCGACAGCTGGAAGCGGGAAGGCGGCGCGCACGGCATGGCGCAGGCGGAGGCCGAGTACAAGGACTTCATCCTGTTCTACCCCAACATGGAAGAGTCGGCCGAGGCGCAGTTCAAGATCTGCGACATGCAGTTCCTACAAATGGATAAACAGGACCGCGACAACGTCCACGCCCGCCTGGGCGACGCCGAGTGCAAGGACGTGCTGCAGAAGTGGCCCAACAGCCCGTTCGCCACGCAAGCCGCCGATATGGAGCGCAAGATCCAGGAAGTGCTGGCCGGCGGCGAGATGACAGTGGGCATGTTCTACGTCAAGAAGGGCGGCAACGGGTACTTTGCCGGCGCCAACCGGCTGGACAACATGGTGAATCAATATCCGCTCTACAGCCAGGCGCCGGAAGCACTGTGGTTAGCCGCGGACGCCTATAACCAGATGGGCGACCGCTTCGAAAATCAGCAGGCGGCGGATTACGCGAAGATCGTTCGCGATTATCCGCTGAGCGCGCGCGCCGAGGATGCCAAAGCCCAACTCCGGGCCATGGGCCGTCCTGTGCCGGATGCCGACCCGGTAGCCGAGGCGCGCATGAAGTTCGAGCGCGACAACCGTACCAAGCGCCCGTTCATGAGTAAAGTCTTCGGCCCGTTCAGCGATCGGCCGGACACCTCGATGGCGGCCAAATCCGGCAACCCCACCCAGGAAGCATTCAAGCCCACGATGCCGTTGGACGTGCCGGATACCGCCAAGGGTAACGCTGGCGCGAACACGGTAACGATCGGCGCGGTGACCAATCGCGACATCCTCGACAAGGCTCCGGACGCGCGCACCACCGCCGGTACGCCGCCGGCTCCGGCGGATCCCAACGCTCCTCCCGCGGCTACCCCGGCCACCGACGCAGCCGCGAACCTCCCCGGCAAGCCGGCCACCGCCGCGAACGGCTCTGCCGCCCCGGCCGCGGCTGCTCCCACTGAAGGCACGCCGGAGGCGAACATTGCCGCCACCGCGGCGAACGCTGCCGCCAAGGCCGCCAAGAAGCCCAAGCAGCAAAAACCGGTGGCAGCCAAGAGGCGGGCGAGACCCGCGGACAGCAAGAAGGGCACCACGCCTCCACCGGCGCAGACTACCCCGCCCGCGGCGACCGCCGCGCCGGCATCGACACCGGCCAAGACTTCCGGCGGCGGCGCGCCGGAAGTCCCACAACCATGAGCCGGATTCTGCTGGTGGACGATAGTCCGCATGCGCAGCGCATGGGCGAGCGCATCCTCAGCGATGAGGGATACGAAGTGGTAACCGTCAGCAACGCGGATTCCGCATTGATCCGCCTGGATGACGTGGATCCCGACGTGGTGCTGGCCGACACCGTGATGCCCGGCCGGACGGGCTACGAAATCTGCCAATATCTGAAAATGAGTCCGCGGCACCGCTATGTGCGGGTGGTCCTGACCGCCGGGGTGCTGGAGGCGTTCGATGAAGAACGGGCGCGCCAGGTTTCGGCGGACGGCACGCTGAAGAAGCCTTTCGAAGCCAGCGCGCTGGTGGCCGCCGTAAAGCCGCTGGCGGAAGCGGCGGGCAGAGATCGCGCTTCCGCAGCGGGCGGTGGCGCGGCGGCCGGGCCGGCGCAGGAGTCCAAGGCCGAAATCCCTTTCGTCGCCGTAGTGGATTCCGAACACGTGCGGGCCGCGGTCACCGTGGCGTTGGATGCGTCGCTCGAAAGAATGATCGACGAGATTACGCGGCGTGTTCTGGCAGCCATGCGTTCGGGGAATGCCGAGGTGCGGCCAGCGGAAGCGCGCGTGCCGCAGCCGCGGCTGTCGGAATCGGGCGCGTCCGAGCCGGTTCTGGCGCCGCCGCAGGAAGAGACGCTCAAGCCCGCCGCGCCCCTTCCGGCAGCCACAAGGGTGGAACCGGTGCGCCGCGTGACGCCTCTTCGCATCCGCGCGGGATCGATTCTGGGACTGGATATCAGCCGCCCCGAACCGCCGGCGCACGATCCGGAATAAACTAAACTAATGCCCGATAACAGCTTTGACGTCGTTTCCAAGATCGAAATGCCGGAAGTGCTCAACGCCGTGCAACAGGCGCTCAAGGAAGTGCAGCAGCGCTACGACCTCAAGGATTCCCATTCCACCATCGAACTCAACGAGAAGGACAGCAAGATCCTGCTGGCCAGCAAGGACGAGTTCAAATTGAAGGCCGTGATCGACATTCTGGAATCCAAACTGGTGAAGCGCAAGGTGCCCTTGAAGGGCCTGCAGTACGGCGAAATCATCCCCTCCGCCGGGTCCACGGTGAAGCAGGAGATCACCCTGCAACAGGGCATCGCGATCGAAAAAGCCCGCGATATCGTAAAGAAGATCAAGGAGAGCAAGTTGAAGGTGCAAGCCTCCATCCAGGGCGATTTCGTGCGTGTGGCGGGCAAGGACCGCGACACCCTGCAGAGCGCCATCAAACTGCTTCGCGATAACGATTTCGGCATCGACATGCAGTTCATCAATTACCGCACGAACTGAATCGACTGGTTGAGACTGACTTGGCGCGCCGCATCGAATCGCACTGGCTTCCGGGTCCCGTGGGCCGGCTGGAGGCGTTGCTCGAAGAGCCGGAGGAGCAGTCTCCGCGGTTGGCAGTGGTGTTGTGCCATCCGCACCCGCTGTTCGGCGGGACCATGCACAACAAAGTGGTCTACCGGCTGGCGCGCGGGTTGCGCGCGTCGGGAGCGGTAGTGCTGCGCTTCAATTTCCGCGGAGTGGGCGCGAGCCACGGCGAATACGGCGAGATGACGGGCGAGATCGCGGACGTGCGCGCGGCGCTCGGCTGGCTGCGAGAACGGTACGCCGAGTTGCCCTTCGCGCTGGCCGGCTTTTCTTTCGGCGCGCGGACCGTCAGCGAGCTGGGCTGTGCCATGGAGGGCGCGCAGTTCCTGCTGGCGGCGGGATTCTCCACGCGCCTCGGCAGCACGGCATACCTGGAGACCTGCGCTGTCCCCAAAATCTTCATCCAGAGCACGCATGACGAGTTTTCCCCGCGCCACGATTTCGAGCGCGTCTACCAGCGGTTTGCGGAGCCCAAGCGTGTAGTGTGGATCGAAGCCGCGGATCATTTTTTCGCCGGCGCATTGCAGCAGGTGGAAGCGGCGGCCGCCGAAGCGGCCTCGTCGTGAGACCGCTGAGAGTCAGTGGCGCTGACCTCCCAACGGTCCCCTGAGCCTGAGGCTCGCTCCCTTTTCCGCAAGAATAAGATGCCGCCCCCGCCGCTTCAATGACCACTCCGTTCGCGCCGTTTATAGCCACTTTCGCTCTCCACCAGCCGTCGCAGATGCCGCACCACCTTGGGCATCTCTTCCGCCCTCGTGCTCCCGAACCCCAGAATGAATCCCTGCGAGCACGGTGCGCCGGCGTATGCCGTGGAAAGCGGCCAAAGCCAGAGCTTCTCCTCAAAGGCGCGGGCCGCAATCTTCTGGTCGGATAATCCGCGCGGAAGCGTGATCACGAGATGCATGCCGGCCTCGGCTCCCAGAATCTTCACCTCCGGCCCGAACTCTTCGCGCAGAGCGCTTACCAGCGCGCTCCGCCGGCCGGCATACAACTGCCGCGTCTTGCGGACATGGCGCGCGAAATGGCCTTCGTTCAGGAAATCCGCCAGCGCCGCCTGGTAGAGATGCGGCGGACCGAGATCGCTGGCGTGCCGGATCGCCAGGAAAGAATCGACCAGACTCGGAGGAACCACGGCGTATCCCACGCGCAGGGAAGGGAACAAGTTCT
>CAZARO010000539.1:0-4708 GCA_964487165.1 uncultured Solibacteraceae bacterium
GCCCGCCTGCCGAACGGAGACGTGGTCTTTCGGCACGGACACTACGATGCCGCCAAGACTCTGGTGATCGACCCGTCGGTGAGCCTGCTCTATGCGACGTACCTGGGAGGGCTGCACGACGATGAGGCGTACACCATGGCCATCGACTCGCAAAATAACGCCTATATTCTGGGCAAATCGGCCTCGCAGGATTATCCCATCAGCGCCAACGCCTACCAATCCGCGCGGACCGACATCGGGACTTACACCTACAACATGGTCCTCAGCAAGATTAGCCCTTCGGGGGCGCTGCTGTATTCAACTTTTATCGGCGACGGGACCGACCTACCCTATCAAAACCCGGTGATCACCGCGGACGCTCACGGCAACACATGGATCGCGGGAGTAACCACTTCCACCACTTACCCGGTTACGGCCAACGCGTACCAGGGAACCTTTCCCGCGCCCGCTGCTCAGGGCGGTACGGCTTTGTCGCCGTTTCTTACGGAAATCAGCCCCGATGGCTCATCCCTGGTCTATTCCACCTTCTTCGCGGGACCCACCGGACCTTATTACAACGTGCTGGGAATCGCGGTAAGCGCGAGCGGCCATGTGTACCTGGCGGGAGCCGCGGATTCGGGCCTGCCGACCACTTCCGGAGCCTATCTGGCCGCCATCCCCTCCGGTAACTACTCGAATTTCGTGGCGGTGTTCGATCCCACCGAGACCGGCTCCGCCCAACTGCTCGCCTCCAGCTATTTCGGAGTGCCCCAATCGCAATACCTTACCTTGACGGGGATGGCTTTAGACGCGTCGGGCAATCCTTGGATAGTGGCGCAGACGAACCAGACCGAACTGCCGACCACGGCCAACGCAATTCAGCCCAACGGCGACTTCAGTTACCCGGTGTACTGCGCCGAAGGATTTCAGCAGCTGCTCTCCGACGGCGGGTATGTCGCCAAATTGAGCGCCGACCTTACCACCTTATTGTATGGATCTTATCTGACCGGCGGACAGGCGACTTCCCATCACGCCGGTTGCGATGAAGGCATCCTGGGAGCCGCGTCGGACGCCAACGGCGATCTCTATATTGTCGGATTCACCGGCTCCGATCAGTTTCCGGTAAGTACCGGAGCGTATCAGACGTTCCAGCAGGACACAGCGGCGAATCCCGGCGCGCCCGTCTTGCGTTTCGTGGCGGAAATCAGTTCCGATGGCAGCCAACTGGTATTTTCCACCTTCTTAGGCGTTACCAATAGCACAATTCTCACCGACTTCCTTGCCGTGGACGGCCAGCAGAACGCCTGGGTCGCATCCAATGCAACCTTGCCGATCACCGGCAGTGCGCTCCAGTCCGGTTCGATCGCCAACCAGACGGATGGCGCAGTCGCCGAGATCAGCAGCGATGGCACCACACTACTATTCGGGAGTTACCTTCCGCAGTTACAATCTCCCGGTCCTTGTTATGCCATTTTCCGCTTTCAAAATGCGACGACGGCATGTAACTCCAGCATCGCTGGTTTCGCGGTTGACCAGGAAAGCAATGCCTATGTAGCGGGAACCATCGCGGGAGCCATGGTGCCCGTAACCGCTAATGCTTTCCAGAGCCAGTTCGCCAATGGAGATGCCGGTGCCGACGGGAGCGACATCTTTTTCATGGTCATGGGCGGCGCCACAGTCGGCACTTTGAGTACTACCGTGGGAGGCAACACCGGCGACGCGACTGTCACTATCAGCGGGAATGGCTTCCCGCCAGGAGTAACCTGCTCGCTGGTGCAGAACGGGAACGCCATTCTTGCGTCGAACGCCACCGTCAATAGCAATGGCACCGGCGTAACCTGCACGTTCCCTTTGAACGGCGCCTCCACGGGAACTTACGACGTAGTAGTGAACTATCCCGATGGCAGCACCGTAACCGACCCAGGCGCCTTCACGGTCCAGAATGGGGGCCAGCCGCAGATCTGGAGCATACTTAGCGGGCGAACGGCCATTCGCGTGGGCACCCCGAGCCAGGTGTTTCTGACTTACGGTAATAGCGGGACTCAGGACGCCGAACTCACCACCCTATGGGTGGCTCTTCCTTCGGCCTACTCCTTCACCATCGCCGGGCTGACGAATCCCACCGATGCGAACTGCCCGGCGGTGGGCTTGCAGCCTATTTTCTTTGCGAGCGGGGGCCTGACTTATATCCCGTTGCTGGTGCCGCTGATTCCCGCCGGCTCCAGCAATACCATCGCGATCACCGTGACCGCGCCGACAGTAAGCGCGGCCGTCGAACTGGATGGCTACGCGGAGGAGCCCTGGTTCAGTTCTGTCCCGACGGCAATGCAGGTGCTCAGCGCGGCCAGTTCGGCTCCGGCCAATGTCCCGGGTTCCTGCGTGAACGGCGAGGGCACCTCATACTGCCTGGGGGCGCAGTCCGCCGAGGCGCAGTCAGCGGTAGCGTCTTATCTCTCGCAATTCAACATCATCGATATCGCGCTGGCGAACGACACCACGTCGCAGCTGGCCACCAACTTACAGAACATACTAAGTTCAGCCACCGCCAATAAGGTGCTTCCGTGGTTGCTGGTATTTGACGACGTGGCGGCAGATCTGGCCACCCGTTTCGGAATCACCGGGCAGTGCTCCCCTCCGTTTACTCCTCCTTCGGTAGACCCCGATCCCGAGCCGGTACCGTTGCCCGATCACTGCAAGGGCGGCCTTGAATGGGGGAACTCCATCAATCCGTGGGGCACCGACCCCTGCAAGCCGCAAACGCCCGTCGCTTCCATCGATCCGAACGATAAGACCGGGCCGGACGGCGACGGATCGAATAGCCGGTATGTGCGGCCCATCAGCCCCTTCGCCTACACCGTGTCGTTCGAGAACCAGGCGACGGCCACCGCGCCGACTTCCCAGGTGGTGGTTACCGACATACTCGACCCCACCAAGCTCGACCTGACCACATTGGCCCTGGAAACCATCAGCTTCGGGGCGAACGTGATTACCGTCCCGGTCAACACGAATAACTTCAGTACGCTGTTTCCTATCAACTCGAGCTTGTCGGTGCGCATTCAGGGAAGTCTCAACCTCGGAACCAATGCCGTGAAGTGGACCTTCACATCCATTGACCCCTCCACCGGTCTGCCACCGAGCGATCCCACGGTCGGCTTCCTGCCTCCCGACACAAACGGAGTCGAAGGCCAGGGCAGCGTTACTTTCACGGTCACGCCGAAGAGCGGCCAGACCACTGGCACGCAGGTCACCAATCAGGCCACCGTGGTGTTCGATGCCAACGCGCCGATTGATACACCGTCGTGGCTCAATACCATCGACGTGACACTTCCTCTAAGTAGCGTGACCGCGCTTCCCTCTACCGAGAGCTCGCCCACATTCACGGTTTCCTGGTCGGGCTCCGATGTCGGATCGGGAATCGCCACTTACTCCATATATGACTCCGACAACGGAGGAGCTTATTCGCTATGGCAGGTTGCCACTACAGCCACCTCCGCCAGCTTTACCGGGCAGGTGGGCCATACCTATGGGTTTTTCAGCATCGCGACGGATGGTGCCGGCAACATCCAGACAGCGAAGACTTCGGCGGATACCACCACTACCGTGATCGGTAACAGCAGCGGGGGAGGCGCGTGCGACGTCGACAAGCTCGGGAGTGTCACCGTCACGGACGTGCAACAGGAAATCAACGAAGCTTCGGGAATTGCGGCGGCAGCCAACGATCTCAATGCGGATCTGGTGGTGAACGTGGTGGATGTCCAGATCGTGATCAATGCGGCGCTGCATCTGGGCTGCACGGCGCCATAAGGCGCGAACGTGTGCGGCGTGAGCCGGGGCAATGGTAAAGTAGACCCTTAGCCCGGAGAAACGGACATGATAGTGGAACGCCGCAGGATGGTTGTATTCATCGGCCTGGGCCTCTTGACCCTGGCGGGATTCGCGTTGTTCGCGCAACAGATGGCCCCGGAGGGCCAGTACCCTGGCAGCCTGCTGGCCGGTTTGAAATGGCGCGACGTGGGGCCCATGCGCGGCGGCCGCAGTTATGCCGTGGCCGGCAATGCTAATCAGCCCGACACGTTTTATATGGGCTCAGTAGGCGGGGGCGTTTGGAAGACCGAAAACTCGGGCCACACCTGGTATCCCATTTCCGACGAAGGCATTCCCATCGGCTCCATCGGCTCCATCGCGGTGGCCCCGTCGAATCCCAACATCGTCTATGTGGGCACCGGTGAGCCGGATATCCGCAGCCAGCATTCTTACGGAACCGGCATGTACAAATCCACCGACGCCGGCAAGACCTGGACGCATATCGGTCTCGAAGCCACTGAGCATATCGGCCGCATCGCCGTCGATCAGAGCGATCCCAATCGTGTCTATGTGGCGGCGCTGGGACATGTGTACAACTCCAATCCCGAGCGCGGCGTCTTCCGCTCCACTGACGGCGGCGCCACCTGGAAGAGAGTCCTGTTCAACCAGAAAATGCCCAATGACGTGGGCGCCATTGAGCTGGCTATCGACCCCAAGAATCCGCGCGTGCTCTACGCCTCGCTGTGGGCCACGCGCCGTCCGCCATGGTCGGTCTATGCACCGACTAACTTGCCGGGCGGAGGGCTGTATAAGTCGACCGACGGCGGCGACACGTGGAAGCAGCTCACCGGCGGACTCCCGGCCGACGACTTTGTCGGTAAGAGCGGGATCGCCATCGCGCCCAGCAATCCCAATCGTATTTGGG
>CAZARO010000540.1:0-4706 GCA_964487165.1 uncultured Solibacteraceae bacterium
AGGAAGCATACAGAAGGGTAGGGAAGGGTACTGAAGTTAGAATAGCGAAGCTGGCCTTCGCCTGGCGTGTCTTCCTTCTGACTTCACGGACCCGCAGGGGCCGCTTCTGACTTCAGTATCCTTCCATATCGCGTAGCGATATCCGGAGGCCCGCCTCCGGCTAGATTTTCAGGAACAGCTTGCGCCGATACATCCACCACAGCACCAACCAATATGCCGCGAGCACGGTGAGGCCGCGCAGGAAGGGCTCGTATGGCGCTCCGAGGAACGCAAAGAAGTGCGCGCCCAGGTGGATGCGGAAGGTGTCGACGAAAAATCGCTCCCACAGATGCGCCATCAGGTACGCGGCAATCGAATTGGTGCCGATTACTATCAGCGGGAACGCCCATCGCCGCCAGAGTTTCACTTCCGTCGCCCAGTAGAAGGCGGCCAGGAACAGGAAGCAGAGGCCGCCGCTGAACAGCGTCCAGGAGGGCGTCCAGATGCGCTTGACGATGGGGCAGACGCCGGCGAAGTGGAGCAGCAGCCCGGCGGCGATGCCGATTCCTCCGGCGGCCATCAGGCGGCGCATCAGAGCGGCGCGCCCGGACCGCATCCACTGTCCGGCCGCGAGCCCCAGAATCATGGTGCCGAGCGTGGGAATGAAGCTGAGCGTCAGGTAGCCGCCGTCGTTTTGTACGAACGGTGTGGCGCGCGGGAATAAGTTGAGAAACCAGACGTCAAAGGCGTTACCGAAGTTATTGCCTTTATTCCAATGCGCCAGAAATCCGGTATAAGTGCCGGGCACCGCGGGGTAGAGCGCCCACGCCAGCCAATAGCCGAAGAGAGTCGCACCCAGCGCAGTCCACTGCCATTTGGGCGGCCGGAAGGCGAGCAGGAACAGTAAGGGGTACCCGAGACCGATCTGGGTCAGCGTGTCCTCAAAGGTGAAGTAGGTCTGCGTCTTGTCGGTGGAGCGCAGGAAGATGCCCAGCGCCGCCAGCAGGAGACCGCGCCAGAGAGCGTGCAGAAAGAGTTTGCGAAACGTCTCGCCGCGAGCCATGCGGGCCGCCATGGAGTACGGAAGCGCGACGCCCACCAGGAAGGAGAAACCCGGCTGAATGGTATCGTGCAGCGAGCAGCCGGCCCAGGGGACGTGCGTCTGGTGAAAGGCCAGCACGCCCCAAAAGAAGTTCCCCGGAAGGGCCTTGGCCACGCGCGCAAACTCCAGCACCTCGGCCATCATGAGCAGCATGACGAAGCCGCGGTACGCGTCGATGGCGAGATTGCGGTTGGCTTTTTCCACGCACGGACCTCGGAAGTGCTGCCTACATGGTACAAAATGCCGGCGGGCGCCGATAGGACATTACGCACGCTGAGTTGGAGGGTGTATTCTCTACCTTAGGAGGCGCACCGTGTACTCTTCCGCAATAGCCGCTGTGGTGGTTACGGCGTGCGGTTTATCTTCGGCCTTCGGTCAGACGGCCTCGCTGCGAACGGGAGGGTATCCGCCGGAGGATCCCGCGCTGAGGGCCGAGGCGGTGCGCCTGGTGGAACGCGCCAGCCTGGTGAGCACGCCCGGAACCTGGCCGCCGAATGAAATGGTGCTGCGCTTTACGGTCGGCGACCCACCCTCCGGATTCCCCATGGACGGCGAGTATGTCAGCAGCATCGGCGGCGCCGGCCTGCGCCGCCAGGTGTGGAGTTATGGCGACTTCCACTATACCCAGGTTCGAAACGGTCAGCGTTTGAAAGTAAATCAGGGCAAGGTGGCAATGCCCGCGATCCTGCAGGTCTTGAAGGAGATGACGCCGATTTATCTGGTGCGCCTCGATAACCAGGATATCGTCCGGGCCATCGGCAGTCCCGTCGAAGGTACTCGCTGTATCCAGTTCGACACCGTCACCGGCGAGCTGACCCAGTCTAACGAGATTTGCGTGGACGAGAAGAACGGCTGGCTGATCTCCATCCGCATCGGAGACGTGGTTACTAAGAACGCGAATTTCTTCCCGTTCGGAAGATCGTTCCTGCCGGGCCACGTCGAACGGTGGCGCGGGAATCGAGTCCTCATATCGCTGGAGGAGACAGTCACGCTGAAGAGTGACTATCCTCCCGAGTACTTCGATGTGCCGGCCGACTCACCCGCGTACCTTTGTCCGGATTTCCGCCGCGCGTTCGAGGTCCACACGCCGCAGCCAGAGCCTGGCGGTTCTACTGAAGTCACGGACATCCGGCTCTACGGCTACATCGATCAAAACGGTATTGTCGGCGGGCTAAAGCCCATCGAAGCTACCTTTCCCGATTTGAACGAGGAAGCGATTCGGATTGTATCGAAGTGGAGATACGCTCCGGCCCAATGCGGCGGCAAGCCTACTTGGTGGCAGACCACTTTCACAGTTCAGTTCAAAGGGCGGTGAGGCGGTCCGGAAGGGCCGTGTACCTCCGATGCTTGCGAGGTCCCTGTCAGACTCGTTCACACTGCCATCGCGCCAGGTGCCAGCCGCGGCCATTTTGCCGGATGGCAAGTATGCCGCATAGGTGCAGGAGGACGCCGGCCGGCAGAGCGTCTGAATGCGTCAGGTCGCCACGGAGGGCAACGTCCGCATCGTGCCGGCGAACGGCCTCACTCTCAAGCTTTTTCGTGATATGCTGGACTCTCTCAATCGGCGTTTCGAAAGGCTACGGCATCTTTGAGGTGCTCTTACATGAGCCGGCTCGGGCCATTCAGTCACGGGCAATTGTCGGTGTTAGAGGACTAACCTTGCGAGCGGCCGGATCGCGATAAGCTAGGGAGAACAGTGCGTGGCGATGGCCGCACATATTCGTCTCAGCGCACGGCGCATGACTTACGGTTTGCGCGCTTGCCGATGGGCGCCTCTGCTCTTGGCCATTGTCTGTTGTCCCTGGATCCGAGCGCAGCCGTTTCCGCCCACTAATGTCGTCGCCGTAGCACACGACATCTCTGTTAACTTATCGTGGACAGCGTCGATCAGCTCCGGTGTCACAGGTTACCTTATCGGCCGGGGCCTTTCTTCATTCGGCCCATTCACTCAGATCGCCTCAGTAGGTGCACTGCCTACATCGTATCTTGATACTACGCCGGTCGCCGGAGAGACCTACTACTATGTCGTTGCCACGGTCGCCGGCTCCCTAATTTCTTACTCGACATCCCCTGTTTCGGTGGTCATTCCCACTGATGTGCCCCCCGTGTCCTGTGACGTCAATGGCGATGGCTCTGTTAACGCCGAGGATGTGCAGGCGGCAGAGAATATGGCGCTTGGCATCGCGGTGTGCACCCCTGCCGCTGACCTTAACACCAATGGCTTCTGCGATTTTGGCGATGTGATAAGAGTCATCAATGCCGACTTGGGAGAGGCCTGCATCGTCGGGCCGGGTAGATCTCCGGCAGCTCCTACCGGCTTGACCGCAACGTCTACGCAGACTACGGCCAGTTTGTCATGGACGGCCTCCACCAGCTCCGGGATCGCTGGCTACGAGATCACTGGCGTCAGCCCCGTTAACGACGAAACCACTACATCCTATACCGCTACGAACCTATCTCCCGCAACCAACTACTCCTTCGATGTGTATGCGTACGATTCCGACGGGGACATCTCTGCTCCGCAGGCAGTCTCTATTTTGACGGCGGGGATCGCTCCGGCTATCTCGTCGTTCGCGGCTGCACCAAATTCCATCGTCGCAGGCCAGTCTTCGACATTGAGCTGGTCTGTTACGGGCACACCAATTCCCAGCCTGTCTATTGACCATGGCGTAGGGGTCGTCAGCACGCAGTCCTTGCAGGTTTCTCCGGCCTCGACAACCACCTATACCTTGACAGCGACAAACAGCGCCGGGAGTGTCTCCGCAACAGCCACTGTCACCGTAACCGCCGATACCACGCCCCCTTCGGTCCCGACAGCCCTGATTGCCAGCCCCGTGTCAGCGTCGCAGATCAATCTCTCCTGGACGGCTTCCACCGACAATGTGGCGGTCACCGGTTACCGTGTCTATCGTAACGGCAGCCAGATCGGGATCTCGACGTCAACGGCGTATTCCGACACCGGTTTAGCGCCGGCAACTTCGTACTCCTACACCGTCTCCGCGTATGACGCCGCAGGCAACGTTTCAGCCCCATCGACAGCGCAATCGGCTACCACGCTCCAAGCTGCCCAGACCATTACCTTCGGGGCGCTTGCGAACGAGGCATTCGGCTCCGCAGTTTTTCTCAACGCGGCCGCCAGTTCCGGATTGTCAGTAAGCTTCACTTCGCAGACCCCTGGAGTGTGCACGGTATCGGGCGCTACCGTAACGTGGGTCTCACTGGGGGCTTGCACGATCCAGGCGACACAGCCGGGCAATACGAGCTGGACCGCCGCCACGCCGGTGAACCAGAGTTTCCAGGTGACGCAAGGGAGCCAGACAATCATCTTCGGCGCACTCTCGAACCAGGCCCTCGGCACGGCGTCCTTTACGGTCAGGGCGACCGCTTCCTCCGGCCTCACGGTGAGCTTCGCTTCCACTACGCCGGCCGTCTGCACGGTGCCGGGCACTACTGTAGCGCTGCTGGCTGTCGGCACCTGCACCATCCAGGCAACGCAGGCCGGCAACTCTAACTACGCGGCCGCCACGCCGGTGAACCAAAGCTTCCAGGTGACGCAAGGGAGCCAGACGATTACGTTCGGCGCGATCTCGAACGAGGCGTTCGGCACGGCGCCGTTCACGCTCAG
>CAZARO010000541.1:0-4701 GCA_964487165.1 uncultured Solibacteraceae bacterium
CTTACGCCATGGCCTTTAATCGTCCGCGCGAGGATTGCCTGCGGTTGGCCCTTCGCCGCCTTGGCGTGGTCAAGCGCGGCGAGAAGGGCGGCAACGTCGTGGCCATCGATGACTTCCGTCGCCCAGCCTTCCGAGTCGAATTTCCTGCGGTAAACTTCCATGTCGTGCTGGTACATGGTCGGTTCGCTTTGGCCCAACGCATTGACGTCCGCCAGAAGCGTGATGTTATCGAGTTTGTAATGCGCGGCGAACGCTGCCGCCTCCCACACCTGGCCCTCCGCCATTTCGCCGTCGCCCACCAGTACGTACACACGCGTTGGACTCTTATCCATGCGCGCGCCGATGGCGAGCCCGGAAGCGACCGATAATCCCTGGCCAAGCGAACCGGTGGCGGCGTCGACGCCGGGAATCCGCGGAGTCGGGTGGCCTTCCAACTCGCTGGAAAATTCGCGCAACGTCATCAGCCGCGATTCCGGAAAAACTCCCGCCTCAGCGAGCGCGGCGTAAAGCACCGGCGCGGCGTGGCCTTTGGAGAGAACGAAACGATCGCCATCCGGGGAGTTGGGATTCTTCGGGTCAAACTTCATGGCATAGAAAATCGTTCCGGCCACCAGCTCGGCCGCGGACATGCAGGATGTCGGATGCCCGGAGCCAGCCGCGGTGGTCATCATCGTGGAAAGAATGCTCAACCGTTTTGCCCTTTGCTTGATGGCTTCGATGGTTGCAGCGGATGGCGCGGTGGCGGTAGTGGCAGGCATAAGAACCCTCCTTTACGGTGGCCGTGCTATTTCTTCAGTGCGGTCGAGGAATTTTCCTTGCTGGCCTTCTTGTTCAACCCATGGAAACGCGAATAGTCACCCGCATTCCACGCCTCGCGGAGGCCCGGAGTGCTCAGATCCCAGTCGGGGCGGATTTCGCGGGTTACGGCGCGCAGATCGTGCCAAAGATCGATGATCGACGGACGGCCCCAGAACCAGTAGCCGTTATACACGCTGTGTATCACCAGGCCCGGCTTGAGCACGAACGTATGCGGGATCATGGGATTATGCTCGGGGTCGGTGTACTCCTGGATGTCGAGATCCTTCTGAACCCTTCGGTCGGGGTCGGAAAGAAAGGGCCACTGGGCTCCGACGGATGCACGGAATTCCTGAAGCGTATGGTGATCGTCGGTTGCAATCGTGGCGATTTGAGTGTACGCCACCGCGATCCTGGGGTAGAACGCGGCGAGTTCCAAATGCTGCTGGTGTTCTTTTGGGCAATAGTGGCCGCGCGCCAGCGTAAGGATTAGCGGATCGTCCCCCTGTAGCTGGCTGAGCTTGCGCGGTGTGCCCGTGTGATCAGGCAATTCGTAGTCGGGGAAAATGCCGCCGGGCACGATATCAGGACGCATGACTCGACTCCCTCCGTTCTTCTCAAAGATCCAGAGTGACACCCGCGTTTGGCTGGGAACAGCAGATGAGCACGTTCCCGGGAGCGGGCCTCTCCAGCGGCTCAGGGTTATAAGTAATCGATCCGCCTACCAGACCCGTCACGCAGGTATGACAGACTCCCGACCGGCACGACCATCTGACCGGAACGTCGCACGCTTCCGCCAGTTCAAGCAGGCTCGCGAATTTCGGATTCCAAGCGGTGGTGATTCGGCTGCGCGCGAAGGAGACCGGCGGGCCAGATCCGGGCGGCCCCTGCGGCAGGTGAGGAGTGTGAACAACCTGCGCCATGCCAGGGGTAATAGCCTCAAGCGAACCGAAAATCTCCGTGTGTACATTCGCGGCGGGCGCACCCCAGTTTCGCAACCCGTCTTGCATATTCTGCAAGAATGACGTGGGGCCGCAAAGATAGAAGTCACTCTTCGGTGACACGCCAATTTTCTCCAGCAAGGCGGTATCAATATGCCCCGGAGCATCGAAGTCTGCCCCGGCGCGGTCGCTTGCAGCAGGCCTGCTGTACACAATGTATCCGCGTCCGCGCGCGAGCTGTTTCAGTAACGAACGCGATTCTTCCGCAAAGGGATGTTCGGGACGATTGCGCGCTCCAAAGATCCACCAGATTTCACGTTGCGATTTTTCCGCGGCGAGTGCGTGCAGCATCGCCATCACGGGGGTAGCGCCCACTCCCGCGCTCAGCAGGACCACGGGACCCTGGCTGGGACGCAGAGTAAAACTTCCGCGCGGCGCACTTACATCCAGGGCATCGCCCTCTCGCACTTGGTGGCATAGAAATGCACTTCCCATCCCGTTTAATTCGCTCTTGACGCTGATGCGCAGATGATCGGCTGCCGGCAGGTCAGACAACGAATAGCTGCGAAGCACCGGTGGTTTGGCAGGGTCGAGATGCAGGCGCAAAACAACGAATTGACCCGCCTGGAAGTCAGGAAGACGCTGCCCATCGACCGGCTCCAGAATGAAGGAAGTCACGCTATCGCTCTCCTTCTTGATCTTCGCGACTCGCATCTGTCGAAAGCCGGGCCATGCGGGTGGCTGTTCCTCATTGGCCAGTCCCGGATTCCCCACCGCAGTTTTGGGGCTCAGGTCCTGTTCGAGCATGGCCTGGAACGAACTTTGCCAACCCTTGCTCAGCGCGGGAATCCGCAGCGCGCGTTGCAGTTGCTCGGTCGAATGCCCCGGCAAATACAGGAGGGCGTCGATCTCCGCAACACTGATTTGCTCTGGACCGTCACTAAGTTTTACGATGTCATCGCCGGCGCCAACTTCTCCCTCCTGCAACACGCGAAAGTAAAACCCTGGCCGGTGATGCGCCACCAGCAGGGCCGGCATGCGAGGTTCGTTCATGCGGATGCCCACGCGGTAGCACGTCACGCGGGGCTGCGTGACCTCAAATTCAGCTCCACCGATGCGGTATCGATCGCCGATGCACACCTCGTTATCAGGAAGTCCCTCGACGGTGAAGTTTTCGCCGAATTGGCCGAAGGTGAAATCGTTGCGGCCCAAAAAGCTCTGCCAGTAATGGTAAGAATCCATCTGGTAAACGAATACGGCGCGGTGCTCCCCTCCGTGACCGGCAAGATCGGCTTGCGCATCGCCATCGATATCGAGTTTGCGCGCCATGCGCCGTCCATCAACTGGAGATTTCCAGATTGACGTTCGGACCGTTTTGCCGTTCCATGTCACGTCGCGCGGAAGGCCGACATTTACTGAAAGCAATCGGGGCATGCGTACTCCGCTCTCTTACTGAGAATTGCAAAATATAGTGACGATAACCTCCGTAACGCGGGCATCTTGCCCGCTGTGGCGTGGGCATCTTGCCCGCGCGCTGGGCCGGAGCGGGACGCTCCCGAGACAGCGGGCGAGACGCCCGCGTTACGAAATAGCGCGTCACTATATTTTGCAACCCTCAATAAGCGCCCGAGCGAGCATCGAGATTAGGTGTCCATTCGTTCGACCCACTGAGCGCGCGATGCGGGAGCCACGAATGGATCGGCAAAGTACTGCGTTTCCCGCGCAACTTTTTCGCCCCTAAATTCCATGATGCTCACGGTGTAAGACGGGTTGCCGTCATAGGTCAGGATGTATTCGGTGAGCCAAAGATCACCACCGCCCACGATCCGCCGGACCGTAAACCGCTTTTTGTTTGGCTGACTGGCGCGCTGGCTCTGGATGTTGCGTCGGCCGCGGGTTCGCTCGCCTGACTGCGGGTATTCCAGCACCGCATCCTCGTGATAGATCCGGTGCTCCGTTTCAAAATCGCTGGCATCTGACGCCGCCCAATGCTCATCCAGTGCCGCACGGATCGCATGATCTCGCGCTCCAGAAAGCTGTTCCGTCTTTTGTTGGCCGTTCATCTTCGGCCTTTCAACCAAAAGCTAATTGCTTTGGCGAAATGAGGATGCACGACTCGTCAACCAGCGCCGACTCCACCTACGAGTTCTGGTTTCGCGGATCGTCCTTGGCACTCAAGTATTCCAGTCCCAGCGGCCCCATTGCGCTTACTTGCGTGACGTACTCGCTGGATTTCGCCCAGTGGAAATGGGGCGTGTTGCCCGGGAGAATGACCACGGCGCCGGGCGGATAGGCTTCCAGCTTGCTCGCGTCGAATTCATTTCCCAGCCCGATATAGAAGATGCCGGAAATCACCGTATAGACGCGATCCTCCGGGTGTTTGTGCGGCATCAGCTTCTCGCCGTGGGGCACCTTAACTCTGATGGTGTAAGGGCCGGGCTCCGAGGGCTGACCCACGACGACAGCCAGCCGCACGGAAGGCGGGAACGCCGGGAACGCTTTCCAATCGACATCTTCGGACAAGATGGTTTTGAAAACCTCCTGCCCGGGTTGGTGAGGCCGGACTTCGCTTTGCTGAGCACGCTTTATGGCGCTGGCTTCCTGAGACATACAAACCTCCGATGTGCAGAAGATGCAAAACACCACGCCAGGCATTCGAAACCTGGCCGTCGTGATTGGCTTCGAACGCATCCCCTGGCCGAGCGTCAGCCTTAGGTGAGGCTGGCGCTCTGTCCGAGCCCGAAACCCACTGACTTCTTCTTCCCCTTGAGTGCCGGTAGAAGAAGTTTTAGCAGCGCTTCATCAGAGAACGGGTTCTGACCGGAGATCAGCTCGCGATCTTGAAGGACGTAGCTCTGCCAGGGAGCGACCACACTTACGTCACCGCCCGCCGTACGCAAGGCGAAGTCGGGGTAGAACAGCACCTTGCCACCAATCTCAAGCGGCTCCCGCTGCTGCTCTTCCG
>CAZARO010000542.1:0-4701 GCA_964487165.1 uncultured Solibacteraceae bacterium
GCGAACATGAGCCACGAAATCCGCACGCCGCTGCATGGTTTGATCGGCATGACCGACCTGGCCATCGATATGCCGTCCGGACCTGACCAACACCAGTACCTGGAACTGGTGAGGCAATGCGGTACCTCCCTGCTGACGGTTATCAACGATATCCTCGATATCTCGAAGATTGAGGCCGGGCGCCTGCAGCTCGACGCCGTGTCCTTCAGCCTGCGGCAATTCCTGAGCGCCACCACACCCGTGCTGACCATCGGCGCGAAGCAAAAGGGCCTGCAACTGGAGCTGACGGTTCACCCGGACGTGCCGGATGCGCTCGTCGGCGATTCCAGCCGGCTGAATCAGATTTTACTGAACCTGGGGGGCAACGCCATCAAGTTTACGGAACGGGGCGGGGTCTTCATTTCCATCGATTGCGAAGAGCTCCGGCCTTACTCCGCCGTGCTCCGATTTTCCATCAAAGATACCGGAATCGGCATCGAAGCAGAGAAACTCGATACCATTTTCGAGGTCTTTTCCCAGGCCGACAGCTCCATTACGCGCCGCTTCGGTGGCACCGGCCTCGGCCTCGCGATCTCCAGCAATCTGGTCTCGATGATGGGCGGGCGCATCTGGGTAGAGAGCACCCCGCAGGTGGGAAGCACGTTCCACTTCACCGCCGAAATGGCGCTGGACCCAACCGTCAAACCTGCCAGCCCGGCCCCGGCCCCGGCCGCGCCGCCGGCGAATCCCCCGGTGGAGCACCGGCCGCTGCATATTCTGTTGGCCGAAGATAACGTGGTTAATCAGCTGGTGGCGACGCGCATTCTGGAGAGACGCGGGCATTCGGTGGTGAAGGCGTCTAACGGCGAAGAAGTACTCGCGAGGCTTTCCCGCGAGACGTTTGACGCCATCCTCATGGATGTCCAGATGCCGGTGATGGACGGGTTGATGGCCACGCAGAAAATCCGCGAGCACGAGGCCATGACCAAGGCGCACGTGCCGATTATCGCCCTCACCGCGCGGGCCATGCAGGAGGACGAATCCATCTGCCTCGATGCCGGAATGGACGCCTATCTTTCGAAGCCGCTGCAGCCCGACGCTCTCCTGCGGATGCTGGATGTGCTGGCCACGGCACAGGCGTGCCGATAGGCTGCATTAAAGGCTCGTCAAGAAATAACCGCTCCCTCGCGGTCGCGGCTCGGTAACGCCCCGTCTCCATGCTGAGCCGCGCGCGCTAGCAAGCGGTTCTTCGAATTTTGCAACTTCCTCTAACGGCCGCAGGGCCCCGGCTACCAGTAGGGTTCTTCCGCGGGCACGAATTGGATGGGGATGTCGGGGATGAAGGTCCGCATCCAGTGGGCGTAATCCTCCATGCCCGCCTGTTCCGAAATGACGTGCCCGAGCATGATCACGCCCTTCGCTATGCCAAGGGAAGCGGCGTCCATCACGTATTCGATATTGTCAGAGCCGCCGTCGGCTTCCTGCTGCTCGCCGCCGATCACTACGTCAGCCTCCGCCGTCATGCGCGGCGTCGCATATCCGGGGCCTACCAGGATCTTGCTCACCCGCGCGTTGGGGTCGCCGACGCAGCGCATTGCGCGGGCGCCGCTCGAGCGCTTCACCTGGGCCGCGAACTCGCCCAGGGTGGTCTCCGGAATGGTGCGGACGCGGGGGCTCATGGTGGCATCCTCGCCGCCCTTGATGCCGGCCGAACGAAGTTCCCCCACCACGGTGAAATCGGGTTTCATGGAATGCATGTGGTCGTGATCGCGCCACACGATCATGTCGTTCTTCAGGACGTATTCGGTCTTCAGTTTGTAAAGCGGATTATCTGTCAGGTCCTTGACATCGTCGCGGTCGTTCCAAAAGGTGTCCTCGTGCGAGATCACCATGTTCAGGCCGGCTGCATGGGCCCGCTTGAGCATGTCGAACGTCGTCATCATGGTGGTCGCGATGCCCTTGACGGTGGAGTCCGGATTCCCCAGCTTGAAAGTGTCGCGGTAGGAGCGTTCGTTAAACGGTACCCCGCCGTTCTTCTTGATCAGTTCGACCACTTCGCGCGCGGTCATGAGTTAGCCCTCCAGTATGGATCGCCGGCGCCAATCCAGGTTGCCGGAACGTCCTTGACCACGGTCTTCAGCCATTCCGCGCAGGCGCGCATTCCAGGCTCTTCGGACACCACGCGGCCCACCGTGACGAGAGTGCGTTTCTCGCCGGCTGAGAATATGTCCGCGGCGTAGTGGGTGTTCTCCCATTCGCGAACTTCACCCGCGACCATCATGTCCACTTCGGAATAACGCTGCCACATGGTGGCGGGAGTCATGGAGCCGGGGAACAGAAGAACCCGGCGTACCGTGGCTTTGCGATCCCCCACCGCGCGGAGTCCGCCGCGCAGGTTCAATTTAGCGCGGATGAGGGCGACGGTTTCTTCCGCTGTGGCCGGGGAAATGTCGTAGAGCGCGTCATCGCTCTTCACCCGGTGAGCGGACCAGCCCAGCGCGCCGGCCAGGCCGGTGACCATGTCGTTCTCTTTGCGCGCCTGCCAGTGGTCGCGCAGGCGGAATACCACGAGGCCGTTCTTCTCGATGAATTCGCGCTTTCCTTTGACCACCGGATCGTCGGCGCCAAACCCCGCTGGGCCGCGTCCGGGTGCCGCCGGCGCGCGGCCGTCGGCGCGTCCGTAGAATGTCGGCTCGTAGGTGAGAACCAGATTCGAGTTCGCCTTCACCGCCTGCTTCAGAACGTCGAGCGTCGCCATGGCGGTAGTGGCGATTCCCTTCACTACCGTGGAAGGGTCGCCCGCCTTGAAACCGTCCGGACCGGTTGCCGGCCAGTCGCCGCCAAGTTGGGCCTGAATGCGGCCGGCTACCGCTTCGGCCGTAAGCGGCTCTGCGCCTGCCAGAGCGAGCGGCGTGACGCCGGCGGTCCCCGCTAGCAGCGCGAATCTTCTCCGCGAAATGTGCACGGGCTTAATCTCCGCTCTCTATAGTACACGAATCGAATCGGTAGTCCAGGTGGGTCCCGACTGATGCGAACGACCTGTAACCGAGCCGCGGCCGAAGGGAGCGGTCAAGCTACCAGGCAACAGATGGAGTGCAATATTCAGTGATCGACCGCTCCCTCTCGGTCGCGGCTCGGTAGGCTCTTGTAAACACAGAGGCGCCATTCCGAGCCGCGCGCTAGCAAGCGGTTCTGCGAATTCTGCAACTCCGTCCGGCGGCCAGCAGTTACCAGCTCACCTGCAGCAGCGAAACGCCCTGTCTCGGCAGATTGAACGCAGTGACCACCTTGCCGTCCTGGGGGACTATCCACTCCGGCGACGTGAGGAATTGCAGTTGCCCGGCGGATTCCAGTTGCGCGTACTGTTCGGCGGTCGGGTTCTGCGGCGAGCCCATCGACTTCCACGCGGTATACGCATTGCTGTGCTCCCGGTCTATGCGGTAGTGGCGCAGCAGCACACGCCGGGCCGTTGCCGGAACTCCCGCAATCGACAAGGTGACGCGCGCGCCCGGTGCGGACGGGAGGTCGTCATCGTGGTAGTTCCACACCATGGCGGCGATCTCGTGGTCGGCGCGCGTGGCCAGTGCGTCGACATCCGCCATTTCGCGGACTCCCGATTTCATAATGCTCTCCACGGGCACGGCGCCGCTCGAATGCACCTTTACCCGGTCGCCTTTCATCAAGCCGTACATGCGGAAGACATTGAGAACCGGCTTGTCGATCCCGTTGGTGGCCAGGGTGCGGAACCCATCGAAGTAGGGCTGGTCCTCGAACTCGAAGGCCCACGTAAGCATGCCCTCCAGGTTGGTTTTCAGCCGGTCCGCCAGGGCGAAGATGTTGTTTACCGCCGCCGCGGTGTACACCGGGTAAAGCGTGCCATTGCGGTAAGCGTTGTTGGGATACACGCGCGCCGAGCAGGCCGCGCATCCTTCCGGATCCGCCTCACTCAATACGATCGGCAGCCTGGCATACTGCTCGAATTGGTGGATTACCTCCATGCCGCGGGAAACGTCGTTTAGTTCGCTGCCGAGTCCCATCTGGACATGGTCGCCCACCACCCGCGGCTGGCCTTTGGCGTGGTAGCTGATGAAATCGAGCGGCGTTTTCTTTTCGGCGCAGTGCGCCAGGAATTGCCGCAGAAACTCCGCCGCCCGGGCGTTACGTGGGCTGGTGGTGGCCGGCCCGCCGATCCGGGCCGTGGGCAGCGCCTTCTTCACCCCCGCCGCCGCGTAATCGTAAAGCTTGTCGTACTCCTCCGCAGTGCCGTGCCAGTAACTGATATCCGGCTCGTTCCAAACTTCCCAATACCAGCTCTCCACTTCCGCGCGGCCGTACTTCTCCACCGCATGTTTAGCCCAGCGATAGACCAGTTCGCACCACTTATCGTAATCCTTCGGAGGATACGTCCATCCGATGCTGTACTGGTCGTTTCTGGCACCCGGGATCCACGTGGGCGTGTAGGGTTCCGGATGGGTGGAAAGGGCCTGTGGCATGAATCCGATTTCGACGAACGGCTTCGCCCCAGCTTTCAGGTAGGTGTCGAAAATGCGGTCGGTGACGGTCCAGTCGTAGACCGGCTTGCCGGAAGCATCTTCTGTGTACGCGTTGGTCGATCCCCATTTGAACCCTGCGGTGCCGTCCCCCGTGCATAGCATGAAGTGCGTTCGCACGTACACCTGCGATGGGCTCAGCCGCGCCAGTTCGCCGACCAGCTTCGGCCCG
>CAZARO010000543.1:0-4700 GCA_964487165.1 uncultured Solibacteraceae bacterium
CCAGGAATTCAACGCTTCCCGGCTAGCCGCCCGATAAGCACGCCATGGCGACGTACAAGGTCCTATACTGGCAGGAAGTTCCGTCCCAAGTGAAGGCCGAAGACGACCAGGACGAGGTCAATGTCCCGATGCCCCCGCGCTTTATGGAGCGCGTGGACCGCATGGCCATGCAGCGCGGATTGCAGGGCTCGGACGATTTCCTGGCGCAGTGGCACTGGAGCGACGAGGAAGAACGCGAAGGCTCGGCGCAGGAAGTGGCGGCGGCGGTGGTGGCGGAACTCGAGGCCGGAGCGGATTGGTAACGCTTGCCATCAACGGACACACAGCCAACGTGCCCCTGGGTGCGTCGCTGTTCGACTGCGCCGAGGGAATCGGCGTTCATGTTCCCACCTCCTGCCTGAAAAACGGCAAATGCAAAGAGTGCGTGGTGGAGGTGGCCGAGGGCATGGAGTGTCTCTCGCCGCCCACGCCCTGCGAAAATCACCTCGCCGGTAATTTCCGTCTGGCCTGCCAGGCGTTCATTTCCGCTACCGATGGCCAGCTGCGCTGCCACACCATGCGGCGAGGCCAGATGCGCATTGAACGTCAGGCTTTGGGGCTGCCATCGAGCGGCCACCCCATGGAACTCGACCCCGCGGTCACGCGCCAGGGCGCCAGCATCCTCATCGACGGCCAGGAAGTGGACTGCTCCACCGGCCCGATTTACGGCATCGCCATGGACCTGGGGACCACCACCGTGGTGCTCCGCCTGCTCGACCTGGAGAGCGGCGAAATGGTGGCCGACGCCTCGTTCGAGAATCCGCAGCGCTTCGGCGGGTCAGACATCATGGCGCGCATTCTGTACGATACGCTTCATCCGGGGAAGCTCCTGCGGCGCACCCTGGCGGGCTACCTGAGCCACGCCATCGAAGAACTGCCGGTGGATCCGAAATCCATCTACGAGATGGTGGTGGTGGGCAATTCCACCATGCGCGACTTGTTTTTCCGGCAGAGCGTCTACTCCATCGGCCAGAGCCCCTACCGGTCGATTACCGAGCTCGATATGGCTGCCGGCAAGCGCACGTCGACGAGCCTGGTGGAATCCGGCCGCCGCTGCCTGCTGCCGATTCATCCCCGCGCCCGCGTTTACGGCGCGCCCATCATCAGCGGACATGTGGGCGCCGATGCCGCCGCCTGCATGTTGGCCGCCGATCTGGCGCACGAATCGCGCATCGTCGCCATCATGGATATCGGCACCAACACGGAGCTGATCGTCGGCAATCGCGACCGCATTCTGGCGGCGTCGTGCCCCGCCGGTCCGGCCTTCGAGGGCGGCGCCATCGCCTGCGGTATGCCGGCGCTCGAGGGCGCCATTGAAGACGTGCGCATCGGCGAAGACGGGCAGTTCCACCTGCAGACCGTCGGCAACGCGGTGCCCCAGGGGATTTGCGGCTCCGGCCTGGTGGCGTTGATGAGCGAATTGCTGCGCACCGGGCGCATGAATCAGCGCGGCCGGTTCGAAGACGACGGCCACCGCATCGATCTCGACGCCGCCAACGGCATCTATTTCCTGGAGAGCGATGTCAACGAACTGGCGCAGGCCAAGGGCGCCAACGTGGCCGGCCTGCAGGTGGTCTTCAGCCAATACGGATTGGATTTCGACCAGGTCGAGCTATTTTATCTGGCGGGCGGATTCGGCCGGCACCTGAATGTCGAGGCGGCCACGCGCATCGGGCTGATTCCCGCCATCCCCCCCGGCCGGATGGTGCAGATCGGCAACGCCGCCATCGAGGGCGCCACCATCGCGCTGCTCTCGCGGGCGAAACGCCAGGAGCTGGAACTGCTGGTCCGCCGCGTGGAACACTGCCGCCTGGAGACGCACCCGCAGTTCTTCGATTTTTTTGTGGATGGCTGCCAGTTTCATCCCATTGAAGCGAGCCAGAAGGTGGCCGGATGATGGCGGGATTCCGGCGGGCTGAAGCCCGCGCCACCGGTGGGGCGGGCTTCAGCCCGCCACTCGGCTTTGGCCTTTCGTGGGGTAACCAATCCTGGCTGCAGGCCGGCTTTCTTGGGCTTTGCTGCGAAGCCGGAGGAAATACGTGCGAACTCGTGAGTGGTCTGTTCGGGTTTGACGGCGGCCTGAAAGGCCGCCTGCAGGCACGATTGCCTGCCCCACTGGGCTTCAGCCCGCCAGAGGCACGCCGATGACTGAAATCGTCGACTCCGCCCCGGAAGTGCGCGTGGATCCGGCCGAGTACCGCCGTCTCCTCGGCTATCCGCGCGATCACGAGATGTGCGAGCGCGCGCAGGAATTGGCCGACTCCGCCCGTGAGTGGTACCGGCAAAACGGACACCCGTGGATTTACGCGCGCCAGGTGGAGAGCCTCGAGGTGGAGGAAGGGCGCATTGCCATCGATGGCGTCCCGTTTTCGAGCGGGCGGCTGGCCGCTATGCTGCGGCAGGCGGAGGCGCACGGCGCTTTTCTGGTGGCCGTGAGCGCCGGGCCGGAGGCCGAAGAGCAGGCGCGCAAATTATGGCTGGAAGAGAAGCCCGACGAATACTTCTTCCTGGAAACGTTCGCCTCAGCGGTGGTGGAGCACCTGATTACCGCCGCGGGCGCGCGTCTCTGCGCCTGGGCCGACGGCGAAACCATGGCGGTGCTGCCGCACTATAGCCCCGGTTATTCGCTTTGGGACGTGGCGGAACAAACGCAATTGCTGAATCTGGTGCGGCAGCGGACGGCGCTGCCGGGCCGCCTGGAAACCCTCGACTCGGGAGCGCTCCGGCCAAAGAAATCGCAGCTGGCGGTGTTCGGACTCACCCGCCATACCGATCGCGTGCAGCGCCTGGCCGGCCTGGTGCCCTGCCAGAATTGTCCGCTGGCCAACTGCCAGTACCGCCGCGCTCCCTACGTGAGAGCGCCCCTCGCCGCCAGCTACTCCATCCACGCCAAGGCGCTCGCCCGCTGGGCCGCCGAGCGGCTCTCGCTCGAGACGCGCTCCGATGGCGCCACCGTTGCCCGCTTTCGCTACGATGGGACCACCTGCACCAACATGTGGCGCCCGCTGGCGTTTCAATACGACGTGATCCTGGGTCCGCGGCAGGACGGGTATCAGATTCGCGAGCAGCACTGCGCGCCCGTCGCGGGCGATACCGGCTACACCGCCATGTGCCAGTACCAGACTAACGGCGGATTTTTGATGGCCTCCATCGAGCGCGAAAAGCCGCTCCTCGGGCAGCCGCTGGCGAGCGTGCTGGCGTGGCGCCGCGAGCCCAGCCCGGCGGGCTGCTATTGCGATGCCTCCAGCCGCCAGCACAAATGGGGCCTGGTGCTCGAAACCATTCATTACGCCTTGCATCAACAAAGAAAAAATGGACAAGAACGGTAATCACGGACTACTCGACGCGCTGGCGGACCATCCCCTTCTGGGCGATGGCGCCATGGGCACGCAATTAATGCTCGCCGGCCTGGAACAGGGCAACTGTGGTGAGGCATGGAACCTCACGCATCCCGAAAAGGTGCTGGCCATCCAGCGGCGGTATGCCGAGGCCGGCTCCGATTGCATCCTGACCAATACCTTCGGCGGATCGCGCATCATGCTCAACCGGCACTCCCACGCCGGCCATGTGGTGGAGATCAATCAGGCGGGCGTACAGATCGCGCGCGAGGCCTTCGGCGCGCGGCGCGGCTTCGTGATCGGCGATATCGGACCGTTCGGCGGCCTGATGGAGCCTTACGGCGATTTCACCGAAGAGCAGGTACGCCAGGCCTTCAATGAGCAGGCGCGCGCCCTGGTGGATGCCGGAGCCGACGCCATCATCGTGGAGACGCAGACCTCGCTCGAAGAGCTGCTGCTAGGCATTCACGCGGCGCGGGAAGCCGGCGCGCCCTGCATCATCGGATCCATGGCCTACGATGTGACGCTGGACGGCTCGACTTTCCGCACCATGATGGGAATCGACCCCGAGCGCGCCGCCGAATTCATGCAGGAGAACGGCGCCGACATCGTGGCCTTGAATTGCGGTACGGGAATGGATATGATTCGTGCGCGCACCGCGGTAGAGCGCTATCGCCAGGCTACCGGACTGCCGGTGATGGTACAGCCGAATGCCGGCCAGCCCAAGCTGGTGAACATGAAAGTGGTCTACGACGAAACGCCGGAACAGATGGTGGGCGGAGTGGTGCCGCTGCTGGAAGCCGGAGCCAACATCCTGGGCGCCTGCTGCGGCAGCACACCAGCGCACATCGGCGCCTTTCGCCGCGCCATGGACGAATACTTGCTCGCGAAGGGAACAATCCATGAAAACCAAGTTGTGTGATCTCAACCCGGCCGCGCCGTCGCGCCTTCCCGCACTCACCGAAGACAAGTCGGGCATCGGCGTCCACTACGTGGATGCCTACATCAAGCCCATGAATGCCAAGCTGCCGGATGGCACCGCGGTGAAGTGCAAGCGGCGCGGCTTGAAGATCACTCTCACGGTGGGGCCCAAGAAGGGCGAAGGACTCATGCGCCGCCTGGACGTGAGCCGCGACCCCATAGTCATGCTCGATGCCGCGCTGCAGGAAGCCGCGCGAGCGGCGGGCGTGGAGTTGAGCGTAGAAGACGGCGCGCTGTTCGTCAGCGCGTAGAAGAAGGATCGAACGCGCCATGTTGCGAAGGACGTTGCTAAGTACTCCATTTCATAAGTTCGCCAACGTATTCTGCTGCAACCGCTCCCTG
>CAZARO010000544.1:0-4689 GCA_964487165.1 uncultured Solibacteraceae bacterium
GGGGTCGGCCGCGGACGCGGGCGTCCGCCCCACTATTTACGCAGATGCCCGAAAAATGAGAAAACTATGCGGCATTGGGATGGCATCCTGCGGCCGATTGGCAATCGGCCTTCCGCTCTATCGAGGGTGCGGGCCGGGCGGGTTACCAACCCGCCGCAGGATGCCATCCTGCCCCACTTTGGATGCCCTGCGCCAACTAGATCAGCAGCTGATAGCTTGCTACTCTGCCATACTGTCAGATGATGCACGGCAAACTTGTGTGGGTGATCGTCCTGGCCGTCGTGGGCGGCGCAAGCTGGCTGGTTTTCGGGCAGGGCCCGAACGATCAGCGTCTGTGGCAGCACCGCAATCTCGGCAAGGCGTTCTACGAGAATCCTACGACGCACGGCGAGGCCGTGGGGGAGTTGAAGCAGGCGTTGGCTCTCGCGCCCGGCTCGGCGCGCGACGAACTGAACTACGCGCTGGCGCTTCTGCGCCAAGGCGAGACGGACGCGGCCACCGCCGAATTGCTGAAAGTCCAGAAGCTCGATCCCAAGCTGCCGCATACCTGGTTCAACCTCGGCATCCTCTATAAGAAGGAGAACGAGACGGAAAAGGCGATGGCGCAGTTTGAGGAGATGGTGCGGCTGGTGCCCAATGAGCCGGTGTCGCACTACCAGTTGGGCGTCCTTCACAAGGTGAAAGAAGAGTACGATGCGGCCATCGCGCAATTCGAAATCGCGCGCGATCTCAGCCCGCGCCTCTCGGCGCCGCACTTCCAGCTTTTCGGATTGTACCGGCAGGCCGGCCGCGCCGAGCAGGCGGCCGCGGAGTTGAAAATTTTCCAGGAGCTCAAGAAGCAGCAGGAAGGCGCCGCCATCCCGGAAGATATGGACTGGTGCGCCTACGCCGAACTCTACGACCCCATCGACGCGCCGCCCGCTCCTCCGCTGCCTCCCCCTACTCTCCGCGATGAGAAGCTCGCCGCCGGATTCACCGGACCCGGCGCGGGTGTCACTACCCTGGCGGGCGCCGATGGACATCCCGACCTGATTGCCTGGTCCGCCAACCGCGTCGCGTGGTTTCGCGGCGGCCGCACCCTGGTGGCGAACTCGGGCCTGGAAGCGCTGCGCGATGTGCAATTCATCGCTCCCGGCGATTTCAATAACGACGGTCTGCCCGACCTCTGCGTCATCACCGCCACAGGCGCCGAGCTTTATCGCAACACCGGCAAGGCCTTCGTGAAGCAGGCCGATCTCGCGGCCGGCTCGTTCCGCAAGGCGGTGTGGATCGATTACGACCACGATTACGACGAAGACATCGTGCTGGTCGGCGATGATTCCCGCCTGCTGCGCAACAACGGCGAGGCCGGTTTCAGCGATGAGACCAAGCGCTTCCCGTTCGTGGCCGGGAAGGCTCTCGACGCCGTGCGGTTCGACCTGGAACCCGACACTCCCGGCTTCGACCTGGTGGTCTCCTACGCCGACCGTACGGGCGTACTCTACTGCGACAAGTTAGGCGGCAACTATGAGGCCGTCTCGCTCGATGCGCTGCGCGCGGGCGCGCATTCGCTCGTCGCCGAAGACTTCAATAGCGATGGCTTCACTGACCTGGTGACCGACACGGGCGGCTTGCTGAACCGCGCCGGAGTGTTCCAGGTGGCGCCGTTTCATTCGACCTTCTTGCCCAGCGAAGCCGCCGACTTCACGGGTAACGGACGCCTGGACTACGCACGCATCGAACCCGATGGCAGTCTGATCGTGGCGCGCGATACCACACCGAATTACGGCAACTGGATCGAAATCGGCCTCATCGGAGTCAAGAACAACAAGCTCTCAGTGAACGCCAAGGTGGAAGTAAAGGCCGGCGCCCACTACGAGAAGATGACCTACGCGGGCGTCCCCCTGGTGTTTCGTCTCGGCAACATCACCAGCGTGGATACCGTCCGCATTACTTGGGCGAACGGCCTGATCCAGAACGAAATGAAACAGCCGGTGAACAAAGTGGCGACCGTCAAGGAGGCGCCGCGCCTGGCAGGATCGTGCCCCATGATCTTCACCTGGAACGGCGGCCGATTCCAGTTCGTCACGGACGTGCTGGGCGTTGCTCCCCTGGGTGCGAGTTCGGGCGACGGCCAATATTTCCCGGTGGATCACCAGGAGTGGGTCTCCATCCCCGCCGGTGCTCTCGCGGTGCGCGACGGCGCGTACCAGGTCCGCATGACGGAGGAACTGCGCGAGGTCTCCTATATCGACCAGATCAAGCTGTTCGCGCTCGACCACCCGGCGGACACCGAAATCGTCACCAATGAGAAATTCAAGTCGCCGCCATTCCCGGAGTTCCGCTTGTACGGCGGCACGCATCGCGTCTACCCCACGGCGGCGCGCGACGGCAAGGGACACGACGTGCGCGCCGCGCTGCTCGAGCGCGACCAGCGCTACCCCGACGACTTCCAGCGCGACCATGCCGGCGTGGCCGAACTGCACACCCTGGATCTGGATTTCAAAGGCGCCGCGCCCGATGGCAAGGCGACGTTGGTGCTGCAAGGCTGGGTGGATTGGGCCGACGGCAGTACGTTTCTGGCCGCCACCCAGGCGCATCGCGACCTGGTGTTCCCGTATCTGCAAGTGAAGGACGCGCAGGATAATTGGAAAACCGTCATCGAAGACATGGGAATGCCATCCGGTAAGCCCAAGCCGATGGCTGTGGATCTCACCGATAAGTTCCTGAGCGCGTCGCGCGAAGTGCGCATCGTCACCAGCCTGTGCGTCTATTGGGACGAAATTTACTTATTCGAGAACCATGCGACACCCCGGACGCGTCTCACGGAGATCGGTATGAGCGTGGCGGATCTCAACTTTCGCGGCTTCTCGCGCGCCACCATCCCCCCCGAGCGCAAGCAGCCCGAATCGTTCGATTATCAATCCGTCAGTCCGACAACGATGTGGAACCCCACGCCCGGCAACTACACCCGCTATGGCGCGGTGGAAGACCTGCTGCGCCAAGCGGACGACCGTATGGTGATCATGGGCTCGGGAGACGAGATCCGCATGCAATTTCCGTCCGCCGGCCTGCCCGCGCTGCCCAACGGCTGGCGGCGCGATTACCTGCTGTTAGTGGACGGCTGGGCTAAGGACGCGGATGCCAACACGGCCTTCTCGCAGACCGTGCTGCCGCTGCCGTTCCACGCCATGAGCCGCTATCCGTATCCGGCCGGCGAGCATTTCCCCGACGATGAAGCCCATCGAGAATACCAGCGCGAATATTTGACGCGTCCCGCGCTGCGTCTCCTGCGGCCGCTGGTGAGCAGTACGCGTTAGGCGAGTTTCGCGGGTTTGAGGGGGGGTAGCGCACCGGTGTCGAGGGCCGCAGGCCTGTCAAATAAAGGTTCCAGGCAAACGCTGGCTGGTCTATCATTAGAGGAAGAAATGGACTGTGGATGCCAGCACCCCGAGGGTCCTGCTTCACGAGTCGAGCAGTCCAGCCTCCGGAACGAAGCGAAATTGGCCACAGATGAACACGGATAAGAAGGAAGCCAGGAGAATTCCTCTGCGGTGGTTTTTTTATCCGTGTTCATCTGTGGCCAAACTGGTGCTGCCCGCGGTACAGCCCAAAAGGCGGAACCATGGTCGGAAGCCGGCGGGCTCGCCTCGCCGGCAATCTTTCATCTAACCGTGAAGCGGTTCGCATAAGTCCGCCCATTCCGGCTGCCGATCTCCCGACCCGTTCGACCATTGCGCAACGAAGCGGCCGGAATCCACATCGCCGAGAAAACAAGTCTGCGATCCACCGTGCATGGGGGCCTCCTGATAGGTGACCCGCTTGCCGCCATCCCGGAAACCCCACTTCCAGATAGGCTGATCCGCAGGAAACGTGTGCAGCACGCGGCCGGCCCTGTAAACCACCATGGCGCCGCCGAGCGGCCCGCGCCACGCCTCTTCTGGGTGCGGGTAAGGATACATCGCCAGCCAGCCGACAGTTCGGCCGTCGGCGGAAATACCTGGATCGCCAAAAGACGTCTGCCCCTTGCTCTTCCGCGGCAGAATCTCTTTTCCGGAGGCAAGCTTTATGTGCAACTGCCCCTTATCGTCCACCACAACTGAGCGGTATAGCGGATCGGCAGCACACAAGGCGAGTGCGGCGAGTGCGGCCAAGGGAAATACTATTGGTGCGCGTTGTGGCATGCGGCTGACTTATTATGCAAGATTTGCGGTTCTACCGGCGCCAGCAGGTCCGTGCCAGTAAGCCGCGCGGCGGCCCAAAAGCCGGCTTATTACAAATCCGACTGTGAGCTTTCGGTAAGGGTGTGTAGCTATACGATGTTCGATTGGTTCGGAAATACGGTCGGGCCGGAGTCGGACGAACCAAGTCGGGCGATTTGCAAAGCTACAAACTTGCCCCACCCTCACTCATGCCGCAACGCGATCAGCGGATCCACCCGCAGAGTCCGCCGCGCCGGAATATAGGACGCCACCATCGCGATCAGCGCCAGCATGAAGGCCACAGCAGCGAACGTCGCCGGATCAACCGCGCTCACCGAGTACAGCAGCTTCGCCATTAACCGGGTGAGTCCGAGAGAAACTGCGCTGCCGATCACGATGCCCGCAGCCGAGATTTTCCCGCCCTGCGCCAGCACCAGCCGCATCACATCGCCGCGTTGCGCGCCCAACGCTATCCGGATCCCGATCTCTCTCTCTCGCTGCGCTACCG
>CAZARO010000545.1:0-4687 GCA_964487165.1 uncultured Solibacteraceae bacterium
GCGCCGAGCACATGCGCACCGGTTCGCCCATCGTGTACACATCGGCCGACAGCGTGTTCCAGGTGGCGGCGCACGAAGAGGTCATTCCGTTGTGGGAGCAGTATAAAATTTGCGAGACGGCGCGCGATATCCTACGCGGTCCGGCGGAAGTGGGGCGCGTGATCGCGCGGCCGTTTTTGGGAACGCCCGGCCACTTTGCGCGCACCGCGAATCGGCACGATTATGCCGTGCCGCCGCCTGCCGGCATGCTGCTCGATCGCCTGGCAGAGCGCGGCGTTGCGATTCACGGGGTAGGCAAAATTTTCGACGTCTTTCTGGGCCGCGGAATCGGCGAATCGGATAAGACCAAGAGCAACGCTGACGGCATGGCCAAGACGCTCGATGCCATGGCGAGCAGCGAAGCGGGCCTGATTTTCGTGAACCTGGTGGATTTCGACCAGCAGTACGGCCATCGCAACGACATTGCGGGATACGGCGGGGCGCTGGAAGAGTTCGATCGCTGGCTGCCGCAGTTCCGCGCCGCACTGCGCCCCGATGACCTGGCGATTTTCACCGCCGACCACGGTTGCGACCCCACCGTTCCGGGCACCGACCACACGCGCGAGTTCGTTCCGCTGCTGGTGTCGGGCCCCGGCGTGAAGAAAGGCGTGGACCTTGGACTGCGCGCGTCGCTTTCCGATATCGGACAGACGGTGGCCGCAAATTTCGGTACGTCGATCGGAAACGGAGCCAGTTTTTTGGAGCAGATTTTATGAGAAAACCAGTCATGGCGGGCAATTGGAAAATGTACAAGACGCCCGCGGAAACCACAGCATTCTTCGAGAAATTTCGGCCGCTGGTCGAGAAATCCGAGCACTGCGAGATCGTGATCTGTCCCCCTTTCACGAATCTTGCCGCGGCCGTGGACGCCGTTAAGGGTAGCGCCATCCACGTGGGCGCGCAGAATATCGCGTGGGCCAAGGAAGGTGCGTTCACCGGCGAGATTTCGGCCGCCATGCTGCGCGCCGTGGGCGCCACCTACACCATCGTGGGCCACAGCGAGCGGCGGCAGTACTTCGGGGAGACCGATGCCACCGTGCTGAAACGCACGCAAGCCGCGCTGGAAGCCGGTTTGACGCCGATTGTGTGTGTGGGGGAGCGGCTGGAAGAGCGGGAGAGCGGCCACACCGAGAAGGTGCTGGTGAGCCAGTGCCAGGGCGGTATCGCGGGGTTGACAGAGGCGCAATTCGCCCGCATCGTGATCGCCTACGAGCCGGTCTGGGCTATCGGGACGGGCAAGACGGCCACGCCGGAGATTGCCGCCGACGCGCATCGCGCGATCCGCAACGAAGTGCGCGCGAAGTTCGGCAAGGACGCCGCCGACGCGGTGCGCATTCTCTACGGCGGCAGCGTGAAGCCCGACAACGTGAAGAGCCTGATGGCGCAGCCGGAAATCGATGGCAGCCTGGTGGGTGGCGCTAGCCTGGATGCGGTGTCGTTCGCTTCGATTGTGAATTTCTGACCAGGGCCCTGCCCTTTCGTGGGGCAGCCAATCCTGGCTGTGGCCAGGGGGCGCCCACGGCTTTCAGCCGGCCTCGCCGTCACGAGCCGAATTTCTCGGGCTTTGCTCCACGATGCCTGCGAGACACGAAGCCGGAGAAAATACGTGCGAACGCGTGAGTAGTTTGTTCCGGTTTGACGGCGGCCTGAAAGACCGCCTGCAGGCACGATTGCCTGCCCCACCGATCTAGCCGCATGCATGAAATGAATGGCCATAGCCCAGACCAGGGCTCTGCCATGGTTCGCGGGCTGAAGCCCGGTGGTGCGGGCTTCAGTCCGCCAGTCCAGGCCAGGCTGGGAGCGCGGGCGCCCGCGAAGGCTTTGGCCTTTCGTAGGGTTGGCCCACCACGCGCCAACGCCAGGCTTTCGACCGTGCTTTACTTTCCGGCGCGGATCGCAGTCACGCTTACCTGCTTCTTCTGGTTCTCCTTCAATGCAAGCTTCACCGCCTTGGCCTCCAGCGCCTTCGCCAGCTCGGGATTGCCCCAGTCATCGTCGTCGAAGTCTTCTATGGCGTATAGGCGGTACTTGCCCGGGGCGACGGTGGGCATGCGGAAGCGCCCTCTCTGGTCGGTACCGGCCTCATTGGCGACGTTGGCTCCGCTCGCCAGAATCACGATCGGGCCGCCACTTCCGTCTTCGCATACCGAGGCCCGACCTTCCACCTCGGCCACGTTGGAGCTGAGAGTAACTTCCAGGCCGCCTTCGCGGGCGCTACGCAAGTCAATCTTGTCTTTGGGTGGAGCTTCGCCGCCGTAAGTTACGCCTTTGAGATACAACTTCTGCCCGGCCAGGGCAAGCTGCAGTCGATAAATCCCGCTTACCCATTTCTCCGCGGGTGCGTCCTGCGCCAGCAGTGGCGCGGCGGCGCCGGCGGACCACAGTGTGACCGCCACATACCGCCTTCCCCGCTGCGATCTTCGCATTTCCCGGCAATTGCCCCCAACCGCGGCTCTGTCCAGCAGGCCCGATATCATTGCGATTGGCGGCGGGGTTGTTCGGTTGCGAAACCGCTCTCTTTGGTCGCGGCTCGATAAGACGCCTACTGATTTGCGGAGGAATACTGAGCCGCGACCACAGGGGACCGGTGGCCGTAACTTCCTCGCCTGGGCCTGTTAGAGATACAGCCCGTCGATGGGGAAACCGGGGAGATCTTTGGCGGCCTGCGCCTGCAGATCCTGGCACAAGCGGTTGATCTGCTCGGCCACCTTCAGGAAGGTGAAGGCCGCCTGGGCATTGGGGCCGTAGACACTCACTACCACTTTGCAGAGCTCCTGCAACCGTGCGTTCACCGACCGCATCTCCGCCCCCAGTTCCCGATGTTCCTCTAGCGTTAGAGGTATGGGACTTTGAGGACGCATGCCCAACCCTTCGAAAACGAGCTCATCATTCGATGTAAGATTTGACACGTCAAAGCAAGGCTTGCGCCAAGGCGTGGACCTTGTAGATTTACCGTCTGCCTGAGTCAGTTTATCATAGCGGCGGCGAGTCTTCGGGCGCCCTCGTAAATCTTTCGCCTACTAATAGATGAGTATCCCAGCAGTAGACCGGGGCGTGCCACGCCGGCATGATAGTAGGCCGAAAGCGGCGGCGCGATGACACCGGCGGCAGCGGCGCGGCGGGAAGCTTCGCCATCGCTGGAGCCCTTCGGCAGCCACGCCACCAGGTGCATTCCGGCGTCGGCTGGGGAAACTTCCAGCAGGCCGGCACACTCGCGGCGAGCGGCGGAAACCAGCGCGGCCTGGCGCTCGGCATACAGTGTGCGCATGCGGCGGATGTGGCGCGCGAAGTGGCCTTCGGCGAGGAACTCGGCCACCAACGCCTGGGACGGCCCGGGCGGATGGCGGTCGGCCAGTGCGCGGGCGGCGGCGAATGCATCCACCGCGCCCGCGGGCACCACCATGTAGCCCAGCCGGAGAGCGGGAAAGAGCACCTTGCTGAAGGTACCGATGTAAATCACGCGTCCGCCGGTGTCGAGCCCCTGCAAGGCGGCGAGCGGGCGCCCGGCGTAGCGGAATTCGCTATCGTAATCGTCCTCGGCGATCCAGGCGCTGCGGCGCCGGGCCCAGGCCAACAGCGCCATGCGGCGCGCCAGCGACATGGTGACCCCCAGCGGATATTGGTGCGAGGGAGAAACGTACGTCATCCGCGCCTGCGGGGCCAGCAACTCGCCCTGCGCCAGCGACAGCCCTTCGGCATCCACGGGAACCGGCACGCAGCGAATGCCGGCCGCCATCCAGGCGCCGCGCGCGCCGAAATACCCGGGATCTTCCACCCAAGCGGTATCGCCGGGGTCGAGCAGGACGCGCGCCGCCAGGTCGAGCGCCTGTTGCGAACCGGAAGTCACGATCACCTGCTCCCAATGGCAGTTGACGCCGCGGGCGGCGCGCAGGTATTCGGCGATGGCGCGGCGCAGCGGCGGGTGCCCCGCGGGGTCGCCATAGGAAAACAAATCGAACCGCGACTGGCGGTACAAGCGGGCCGCCAGGCGGGCCCACAAATCGCACGGGAACGCGTCTAACGCCGGGATGCCGGGGCGGAACGCGGAGGCGGAAACGCCGTCCCGTACCGCGGGCGCGACGGGTGTCGCGGCGAGCATGCGGCCGCGCCGCGAAAGCTCCAGGGCGGGCGCGCCGGCGCCGGCGGAAGCGGGCACACGCGGAGACACGCGGAGCAAATCGTCGGGCAGTTCCTTCGCCACGAAGGTGCCGGCACCCGGACGGCCTGCGATGTATCCTTCGGCCAGCAACTGGTCGAAGGCGGCAGCCACGGTATTGCGCGAGATGTCGAGATCCGCCGCCAGGGAGCGAGTGGAAGGCAGCCGCGCGCCCGCCGAGAGCCGGCCGCCGAGCACCGCGGCGCGAATCTCCTCGTAGAGTTGGCGATGTAGCGGCGTGGAGGATCGCGGGTCGAGAGCAAGGGCGAGTGGCACCATAAGATTTCCGGAAGTGGCTCTTTCGGTAGAGCCACTGGGAACAGTATAGTCGGAGTATGTCATCACGCAACACCATTCGCACGCACGCCGAGCGCAGCGTGCCCGAGGAAGCGGCCAAAATCCTGGCGGAGGGCCACGTGGCGCACGTGGGCTTCGTCGAAGACGGGCAACCGTTCGTGATTCCGCTGGGATACCAGTTCAGCGCGGAGACGC
>CAZARO010000546.1:0-4682 GCA_964487165.1 uncultured Solibacteraceae bacterium
ACAGCATGTTCCGCATGGGAGGGTTGCGCAAAGAGTTGCCTGTGACGTTCTGGACTTTTCTGATTGCAGGCTGTTCCCTCGCGGGGCTCCCCTTGATTACCGCCGGATTCTTCAGTAAGGACCTGATCATCTGGAGTTCGTGGTCCGCGCCAGGGGGGCACCCGGCGTTCTGGCTCGCCGGAATGGCCGGGGCGTTTCTCACCGCGCTATACATATTCCGCCTCATCTTCAGGGTGTTCTTTGGCCCGTTGGGTATACCCGTGACGAAGCGGCCCGGCTACGCCATGACGATCCCACTAATGCTGCTGGCTTTCTTTTCGGTGCTGGGCGGATATCTGAAAGGGCCGCTCCTGAGCTTCCTGAATTCCGCCCTGCCGGCGGCCGCCGAAGCTCACACTGCCGGATTGAGCGAAGTCGGCTCGGAGGCCATCGCGGCGACGGTGTTTGTGGTCGGGCTCTATTTCGCTTACCTCTTCCACCTGCAGAAGCGAAGTTTGGCGGAGACTCTGGTCGCGAACCCCGTCGGACTCGCTCTGCACCAATGGTGGTTCGCCGATTGGGGTTTCGACTGGATTTACGACAAGCTTGTAGTCCAGCCCTTCGTCTGGATATCGCAAGTCAACAAAGGCGACTTCATCGATTCCTTCTACTCCGTGATCGCCCGCCTGGCCGACTGGTTGTACCGCGGCTTGAGCTCTACTGAAACCGGCCGCGTCCGCTGGTACGCCGCGGCGATGGCTGGGGGTTCCGTGGTCTTTCTGGCAGTGGTGCTGTTCTTATGATTCTCATCTGGCTGCTTGTCATTCTGTTCGTCGCCGGAATTCTGGCTGGAGTCGCGGCTCGCTGGAACGCGCAGCTTCCGCGTTGGATCGCCCTGCTTGCAATTGGCATCGACCTCGTTCTTACCGCGGGCTTCTGGATCGGCAGTTCTCCAAGTCCGTCGAGCCCATGGCTGGACGAGGTGAATTGGGACTGGGTGCCAAGCTTCGGTATTCGCTTCCATCTCGCGGTGGATGGCCTCAGCCTGTTAATGCTGATGCTGACCTTCGTCCTCGGCATCGTATCGGTGCTAGCCTCCTGGACCGAAATTCGCGAAAGAGTCGGCTTTTTCCATTTCAACCTCCTCTGGGTCTTGACCGGAATCGCGGGTGTATTCGTGGCCGTCGACCTGTTCCTCTTCTATTTCGCCTGGGAGTTAATGCTGGTCCCGATGTACTTCCTGATCGTCATCTGGGGCCACGAGCGCCGCGTCTACGCGGCCGTCAAGTTCTTCCTGTTTACGCAATGCTCCGGCCTGCTGATGTTGATCGCTATCCTGGCGCTTTACTTCATCCACCACCAGATAACCGGTATTTACACGTTCGAATATTCGGAACTGCTCGGCACGCACCTTAGTTCCGGCGTTGAGCTCTGGATCATGCTCGGCTTCTTCGTTGCCTTCGCGGTGAAGTTACCGGCCGTTCCGCTGCACACCTGGCTGCCGGATGCTCACACCGAAGCTCCCACCGCAGGCAGCGTGATTCTGGCCGGCCTGATGTTGAAAACCGGCGCCTATGGCTTGATGCGCTTCATCGTCCCGCTCTTTCCCCACGCCGCCCACGAGTTCACTCCCGTGGCTCTGGTACTGGCTGTAATCGGGATCGTTTACGGCGCCGTGATGGCTTATTCCCAGACGGACTTCAAGCGTCTGGTGGCTTACACGAGCGTGAGTCACCTGGGGTTTGTGCTGCTCGGAATCTTCTCCTGGAATCAACTGGCGCTGCAAGGCGCGATTATGACCATGATCTGTCACGGCCTGAGCACGGGCGGACTGTTCGTCTTGGTGGGCGGCCTGCAGGAACGCATCCACACTCGCGACCTGGAGAGTATGGGCGGCCTCTGGACGGCGGCGCCGCGGCTGAGCGGAGCGGCGCTGTTTTTCAGCATGGCCTCACTCGGCTTGCCGGGGATAGGCGATTTCGTCGGGGAGTTTCTGGTGTTGTTGGGGTCCTACAGGATCAGCGTGCCTATCACGGTGGTGGCGAGCATCGGCATTCTCACGTCGACGTTCTACGCACTGCGAATTGCGCAGCGCGCATTCCAGGGTCCCAACCCACACCCATGGCGCCTCTCCGATCTGACGCCGCGAGAAGGCCTGATGGTGGCGGCGATGATCGCCGGCCTGCTCTGGCTCGGCCTGTACCCTCAGCCGGTGCTGAACACCTTCCAACCAGCCTTGCAGAACCTGCAGCACCAGGTGTCCGCAACCACCGCGGCGGTGAGGAGATAAGAAATGAGCACTCGCGATCTATTCGCCCTGCTGCCGCTGCTGTCGATCGCAGTTTCCGCCGTGGTCGTCATGCTGGCCATCGCTTTTAAGCGTAGTGCCGGGCTGGCTGCCGGGTTGACGCTCGCCGGCTTGGCTGGCGCTTTTGTCTCCATCTGGGCAGCCGCTCCCGTCGTCCCGCGACAAGTCACATCGCTCCTGCTGGTGGATCGATACGCCCTGTTTTACATGGGTCTGCTGATCGCCTCGGCCGCCGTGGTGGCTGTGCTCGCCTACCAATACTTCGAAAAGCACGAAGGCCAACGCGAGGAAGTGTACCTTCTGCTTCTTCTCGCCACTCTGGGTTGCGCGGTCCTGGCGGCGAGTAGTCATTTTGTTTCCCTCGTGCTGGGATTGGAAGTTCTGAGCGTCTCCCTCTATGGCATGGTGGCGTATCTGACGGACCGCAAGGTGGCCCTCGAAGGCGGCATCAAGTATTTGATTCTCGCTTCGGCGTCTGCTGCCTTCCTTCTTTTCGGCATGGCGTTGATTTATGCCGCCACAGGCACCATGGAATTTTCGAAGCTCCGTGAAGTTTCCCTGCGCGGGTCGGAATTCCTTCTGCTGTCTGGGATTGCGCTGACCCTTACCGGCATTGGTTTCAAGCTGGGAGTGGTGCCGTTCCATCTATGGACGCCGGATGTATACCAGGGGGCGCCGGCGCCCGTGGCAGCATTCGTCGCCACCACGTCGAAGAGCGCCATGGTCGCACTGTTGCTCCGCTATTTCTACCTCTCGGGCGCGCTACGAAACCATGCCGTATTCCTGGTAGTCGCCACCATCGCGGTTCTCTCCATGTGCGCCGGCAATTTCCTGGCCCTGCGCCAGAATAACGTAAAACGCATTTTGGCCTACTCTTCGATCGCCCACTTCGGGTACATACTGGTAGCATTTTTGGCGGCCTCGACGATGGCGATGGGCGCGGTCGCCTTTTATCTGGTGGCATATACCATCACCACCCTGGCGGCGTTCGGAGTCGTGAGTGTTCTCTCCGACTCCGGGCGGGATGCCGAGGATCTGGAGGATTATCGGGGCCTCTTCTGGCGGCGGCCTGCGATCGCCGGCGTATTTACCGTGGCGCTGCTGTCGCTGGCCGGTATTCCCACCACTATGGGCTTTCTGGGCAAGTTTTATATCCTCGCCGCGGGAGCCAATGCCGCCGTCTGGCCGCTTATCCTCATCCTCGCCGTCACCAGCGTCGCCGGCCTCTTCTATTACCTGCGTATTGTGGTGGCGCTATTCGCAGACCCGCCGGAACACGCTGCCCCCTTAGAGGTTTTGTCTCGCGGCGGGGCGTTAGTCCTGGCGGTGCTTGCGATGCTGCTGATCTGGCTTGGAGTCTATCCGAGTCCGCTGCTGGACCTGATCCGTGTAAGCCTGGTTGGTCTCAACTAAGTAAGCTCAACTACATCGTGGCGTACCTCGGTGGCGTGTCGAGCGAGTCCGAGAGACTCGCACTTATAGAATCGAACGTGCTTGAGACCGTCGCACGACCCGCGAGTGACAGTAACGGGTCCGGCCCAGTCAACTTACCACACCCGAACCTCAGATGTCGCGCTTGCCACGTGTGCGAAATGGCCGTTTGGACGAAGCCGGCAACTGGATGTAGACTATGTCTCTATGCGGCTCGATTCCTTGCCTGGGTCCGTTCTCGATCACAAATATAGGATCGACCAACAACTGGGAAGAGGGGCGACGGGTGCGGTCTTCCAGGCCACTCACATCGGCACCATGCGGACTGTCGCCCTCAAGGTGATCGTGCCTAAATTGGCGGCGCAAGCCGAGTTTTCCCAGCGGTTCAAGCGCGAGGCCGAAGCCGCCGGCAGATTGCGCCACCCCAACGTGGTCAACGTGACCGATTTCGGCGTCACGCACGTGGAGAATGACGACCTGGCCTACATGGTCATGGAATACCTCGACGGCCAGACGCTCTCGGCACACCTGAAATCCGATCCCCGCCCGTCCCTCAACTTCATTCTCGACGTGGTGGATCAGGCCGCCCTCGCCCTGGACGCCGCGCACCAGGCCGGCACATGGAAGGGCGAGGAGATGGCGGAAATTCCACCCAATCGAATCGATCTTCCGCAAGGTATGCTCGATCTGCTGATCCTCAAGACGGTCGCTCTCGGCGTTCACCACGGCTGTGCGACTTCATAGACCAACCTTGTCGCCCGATATGCTTGTCGTTTCCTGCTGCCATGTAAGACCGGATAAATATCTTTATAGATAGTCGCCGACTCACCGGACTGCACAGCCGCTACGCGCTCTCCGGAAACGGGCATAACAGGCCAATCATGATGCCGCTCACACTTAAGGCCCTCTAAGTCTGAGCCTCTAAGTTAGATTGATAGTGCACAGATTGGACCAGTTTTGCCCA
>CAZARO010000547.1:0-4676 GCA_964487165.1 uncultured Solibacteraceae bacterium
GCGCGCGTGATCCCCGTGATGGAGAAATATTTCGCCTACCAGAGCCGCGTTCTAGCCGGCGAGCCGCTGAAAGAGTGGGCCGTCTATCGCTGGCAGGACGAACTGGCCAGCGTGCTCTGGCTCTACAATCGCGATGGCGATCCGCACCTGCTCGAATTCGCCCGCCAGCTCAAAGGCCAGGGCTTCGACTGGGAGAAAATGTTCGCCAATTTTCCCTTCCCCGGCAAGATGGCGCGCGACCAGACAAAGTACGACTCGCACGGCGTCAACAACGCCATGGGGCTCAAAACCGCGGCGCTCTGGACCCTGATTTCGAACGACCCCGCCGACCGCGGCGCCACGGCCCGCATGTTTCGCACGCTCGATGAATTTCAGGGCCTGCCGAACGGCATATTCAGCGCCGACGAGAATTTCGGCGGCCGCAATCCGTCGCAAGGCACCGAGTTGTGCACCGTGGTGGAAACTATGTTCTCGCTGGAGCTCGACCTGGCCGTGCTGGGCGAAGCTTCGCTGGGCGACCGGCTGGAGAAAATCGCCTACAATCCGCTCCCCGGTGGCCAGACGGCCGATCTGTGGGGCCACCAATACGATCAGCAACCCAACCAGGTGCTATGTTCGCTGGGCCAGCGCGATTGGACCAACAACGGTCCCGAATCCAACCTGTTCGGACTGGAGCCGAATTACGGCTGCTGCACCGCCAATCTGCATCAAGGATGGCCCAAATTCGCGGCGTCCTTATGGATGGCCTCGGCCGACGATGGGCTGGCGCTGGCCGCGTACGCGCCCAGCCAGGTGCACACCAGCGTGAAGGGCGTGGACGTCACCGTGGACGAGACTACCGAATACCCGTTTCGCGATCGCGTTTCGCTCGCCGTGGAGCCGGCCGCGAAAGTGCGCTTCCCGTTGTACCTGCGCATTCCCGCTTGGGCCGGCGACGCCACCATCGCGGTGAACGGACAGAAGGTGGACGGCGTGCGCGCGGCTTCCTTTCGGCGCATCGAACGCGAGTGGCAGAAGAGCGACCGGGTGGAGATCGTTCTACCCATGAAAGTGCGGACGGCAGTGGGCTACAACGGGTCCGTCTCAGTGGAACGCGGGCCGCTGGTGTATTCGCTCGCCATCGGCGAGAGCTGGAGCCGGCTGAAACAGACCGGCCCGGTGACGGATTTCGAAGTCTTCCCCACGTCGCCGTGGAATTATGGATTGCGCGTGGATGCGGCCAACCCGGCGGAATCGTTCCAGGTGACGGAAGCGCCGGTCGCGCGCCAACCTTTCGATCGCCGTACGCCGCCGGTCTCGCTGCAGGTGAAGGCCCGGCGGCTGCCGCAATGGGTCATATCCAACGATAGTGCCGCCGCGCCTCCGCAGAGCCCGGTGGTGGCGCCGGGCAAGGACGAAACCGTAACCTTGATTCCGTATGCCGCTGCGCGCCTGCGGATCACCTCGTTCCCGGTGCTGGGGCCGGATCCGCCGCCCGCGAAGAAGTAGCTGCCACGTGCTACAACCAATCTCATGGCGGACGTGATCTCCGAGTATCAGAAGTGGAAACAGCAGGGCGAGAATATCAGGACGCAGGCCAAACAGGCGATGGAAGCGCGCTTCCGCGAACTGCTCACCGAAGCGATGTCCCTGGCGGAGGAGTATCGCGCGGATTTCGGGGGGCCGTTGAAGCCGCCCGCCGCGGTTACGGCCTTCCGGTATAAGAGCCCCTCCAAGGCGAGAGCCAAGAAGGCGCCGAAACCGGCCGCCGCCAAAGCTCCGGAAGCGAAGGCGCCGGAGGCCAAGCCCGATCCGAAGGTGACCGGCCTGCAGAAGCAATTGGCGACGGCCAGGAAGAAACTCGAAGAGGCCAAGACGGCGAGCGCCCCCACGCGGAAGCTCGAAGACCGGATCTACGAAATCGAGGACGCTCTGCGGCTCGCCGGACAGTAACAGTACCCACACGTTCAGGCGGGTTCTTTTCCGGATTTCCCACCGTATACTGGCTCAGGGGTCTGTCTGATGGTGAGCCTGAATACCCGTTCGTTTGTCTGCATTCCGCTATTGCTCGGCAGTCTGGCTTTCGGCCAGCAAGGCGCCCTGCGCATTACCGAACCGGTGCCCGCCAAGGATCACACCATCATGACCAGCGAGCCTTCCATCCGGCTGAAGGGAACTCTGGAATGGAGCGGCGGGGACATGCGGGTATGGTGGAAGAACGAGCGCGGCTTCCGCGATCTGGCCACTGTCAAGCTGGCGGACGACAAGCGGACGGTGGAGTGGAGCACCACGGCGCCCATCCCGCTGCGTCCGGGAATCAACCAGGTGCGCATACGGGCGCTGGGCCAGGCGGGCGCCGGGGAATTCGTGAACGTCTATTATTCGGTGCAATCGCCGCCGCCTCCCCCACGCCAGCGCAGCACCATGTTCAAGGGCCAGCAAATTGTCTACGAGGAAATCGGCGGACGGGCGGTGTATCAGGGCGATATGATCCTGGGTTCGCTGGACGATGTGAAGGCCGGGAAGTTCGCCGGCCGGATGGCGGCGGGCGGCATCCATCTTCTGCCGCAGTCGGCGACTATCGCGCCCAATTTGACTTACTCGAGCGGGCTGTGGCCGATAGTCAACGGCGTTGTGCGCGTGCCGTACACCATTGCCGGTTCGAGCGGTGATCTTACGAACCTCAATGCGGCCATCGCCGAGTCCAACACGCAACTGGCGGGCGTAGTGCAGTGGGTGCCGGCCATCGGTAGTGACGTCAACCTGGTGAATTTCGACTTCAATACGGCGGACCAGAGCGGCTCCTGCGAGGCCACTGTAGGGATGCAGGGCGGTGTGCAGCCGATTGGCGGATCGGCCGCCTGTACCGTCGGCACCATCCTGCACGAGATGGGACACGCGCTCGGCCTGTACCACGAGCAGTCGCGCACCGACCGCAATACCTGGATCAGTTACTCGGAAGCCAACGTCGATAAGCCCCAGCACGCCAACTTCGATATCTTAGCGGCCGAGGCTGTTTCCGGGCTTTACAACTACGCTTCCATCATGGAATACGGGGCGTTCGACTTTTCGCGCTACGGCGTATCTCCCGTCCTGGAAACCATGCCGGCCGGCATGGTGCTGGGCACCGATCTGCCGCAATACACCAGCGGCGATCTGGACGGCATCGAGCGGCTCTACGGGTTCGTTCCCTCCAAGATTACGGTGGACAGCAATCCCACCGGGCTGCAACTGGTGGTGGACAGTGTGACCTGTACGGCCCCCTGCGTATTCAGCAATTGGACCCTGGGCTCGCAGCACACGCTCGCCGTCAGCCAGACCATACAGACGCTGGGGACGGCGCCGGGACAGCAGTCGTACCTGTTCGGCCGGTGGAACTCCGACGTGAGCAATACCCAATCGGCTACTGTGACAGTCACCAACTCCGCCGGCAGCGGGACGTTATTGAGTCCCGCCACATCGCCCGCCATTACCAATTATCTGGCCAGTTTCATTCCGCTTCACCCTTACAATCCGCTGATCCAGGCGAATAACGGAAATACCGGGAGCACGGTGGCCACCATCGCGGTCAACCCGACGCCTTATAACGGAATCCTCAATGGTGTGTCAACCAACTATTTCAAAGATCGCCAGCAGATTGCGCTCACCGTGACGGCGAAAAACGGATACACGTTTCATCATTGGGCCTACGTATCGCTACCAACCCTTTATTCGTATTTTCTTAACTTCAACATCATCAGTAATCTCGACTTTGACGACATGGGCAATCAGGTGACCGCGGCCTTCGTGAACGATGCGGTGACGTCAGTTACCGGAGAGTCGTCGGACCCTGACATTGTGTTCGGGATCTCTCCGGGCTTCTCGTTTGGGGTAGTGGAGGACAGCAATCAAAACGCTACCTTGACGGCCTACACCCCGCGGAATTTCGACGCATTTTACGATGGAACGGGATTCGCGGCTGGGAAGCAGTTAACGTTTTGCGGAAGCGGTTTGAGCGGCACGACCTGTCCGGCCACGCCGGTGCCGCAATCGCCCGTGACCACCAACATGACGTACCTCAACTACGGCTGGAGCGGCAGTTCTACCAACGCGCTCACGGTGACGATACCGTCCTTCGGCGCCCAACAGACCCTCTATCTGTCGTACACATTCCGGGAAATTATCCTCCCCTCGGTTTCCTCGCAGTTCTGTCCGGGCGTCCAGGTCAGCACCGTTCCGGCGGGCACGAATAATCAGGGGACGGATGGGGGGCTGGATGCCTTTTACGCACCCGGCCTGCAGGCGATCTCGGCCGCGGGCGACCCGGGGGTAGTAAACTTCGTAATTTGGTCGGGCGATCTGGGCGGCAGCGGCAGTCCGTACGACCAGACGTTGAACACGCAGACCATCGCGACGGCCAATTATAATGTCCCCGGGACCACGAGTAACTTCCCGTTCGCCGTCACGAGCATTTCGCCCGCAACTCCCGCGGCCACCAACAGTGCGACCGGCCTTACCGTCACCGGAACAGGCTTCCTCCAAGGGAACACCGCCGCCTATTTTGACATAGGCAGCGGGAATTTCGCCCCTCGCACCACCACGGTACAGAGCCCCACGCAACTGACCATGCAGCTCCAGGCCGGCGATCTCGCCTCGGTGGGTTATTCCCAGATTCTCCTGGTGAACACCGGTGCGTCGACCTGCAATCCGCAGGCGGT
>CAZARO010000548.1:0-4675 GCA_964487165.1 uncultured Solibacteraceae bacterium
AACAGGAACAGCCACGGCAGCGACAGCATCAGATCGATAGTCCGCACCGTGCATTTGTCCCAGAGGCCGCCGAAATATCCGGCGATACCGCCCACCATCGCCGCCAGCAGCGTCGCCGCCAACGCCGCGGCCGGCGCCAGGAGCAGGGAGATTCGGGTGGCAAACAGAAGCCGCACCAGCCGGTCCCGCCCCAGCTCGTCGGTTCCCAGCGGGAATGTGGCCGACGGGCGCGCGCCGGGCAACTCCCGATACTGTTTGGAGTCCGATTTTCCCGGCATCATGCCTGCCAGGACGGCGGCCACGAACAGCGCCGCCAGCGCGCAGATGGCCAGCAATTGCGAGCGCTTCATGCCTGCCTCCGGCGGAATCCGGCCCAATCGGACACGGCATTGCAAACCTGGGTCATGACGATCACCGCGAACGTGATGGTCACCAGCAGCGGCAGGTCCCGCGCGATGGCCGCCTTCCACGCCAGTTGGCCGATGCCGGGCAGGTCGCACAGGGCCTCCACGGGAATGGCCGCTCCGAAGGCGATGCTGAAGCTCACTCCGGCCAGCGCCAGCAATTGCGGCGCGGCGGCGGGCAAGACGTGCCGCATCAGGATGCGCGCGCTGCCCAGGCCTTTGGCACGCGCGGTCAAAATGTGCGGTTGCGCGTAAGCTTCGGCCAGCAGATTGCGCACGTACTCGAAGACTCGCGGGCAGACCACCAGCGCTACCAGCGCTCGAACGGGACCGCCGACATCGAAGACCAGCAGCGCCATGGCGGCCGCCGGGAGGCACATGAGTATCTGATGGAGCCCTCCCGCCAGGTCATGAAATACCCGCGACCGGCACATCACCGAGGGCAGGGCCAGCGCAAAGGCCAGCGCCCATCCGCCCACGATCCCTATGGCCATGAGTTGCGCAGTTACCGGGAATCTCTCGCGGAACAATTGCGCGATGGGCCGATTGAGGGAGGGGGAATCCCCCAGGTCGGCATGCAGCACCATGCGCTGCAGCCGGTGCGCATAGAAAGCCAGGACGTTGCGATTCGCCGCATGCTCCTGTTCGATAGAGCGGCGGCTGGCCTGGTCCAGCCGGGGGTCCAGCTCGCGCTCATCCACCAGGAAACCGGGGCTGACGCGCACTAGAACAGCGGTCAGCAGCCCTCCCAGCAGGACCGTCAGACCAAGGGTGCCGATTTGCGAGATCAGCATCTTTCCGCCGCTCCGCAGCCAGGGGACAGAACCGTTCTGTGGATCGCGCAACACTCGGTTTTCCACGGCTCACGCTCCCGCGGACGGCGCGGAGGACATGGCGACGGTCTGCTCGCGGGCCGGGACCGGTTGCCGCTCCCCGGTGGCGGCCTCGCGCGGGCGGCGATCCGGGGTAGCTCTGGTGGCCGCGGCCAGCGGAAGTTCCAGCGTGAAGGTGGCGCCCTCGCCCGGTCCGTCGCTCTCGGCCCACAGTCTGCCGCCCAATTGCTTGGCGGCTAATGCCCCGGAATGCAGCCCGAATCCGTGCCCGTTCGGTTTGGTGGTGAAACCGTGCGCGAAGATGCGCGTCAGGTTCTCCGGCGCCAGGCCGATACCGTTGTCGCGAACCTCAATGCGGACCCGTTCGTCGGCGGTCAGCCGGATGCGCACGCGGATCAGTTTCTCCGTCTTTCCGGTTTCCCGGATGGCGTCTTCGGCGTTGCGCAGGAGGTTCAACAGAATCTGCAACACCTGGTGTTTATCCAGGGCCATGGGAGGCACGGGTTCGTAATCCCGCTCCAGGCGAATGCCGTGCCGGTTCAGTCCGGGCTCGATGATGCGAATGGTATCCCCCACCAGGTCGGGCAGCGAGACGGTCTCGATCAAGCCGAAGACGTTGCCGTAATTCTGTTGCGCCGCCACGATTTCCTTGATGTGGTCGATGTACCTGGTGAGCGATTCCACCTCCCGCAGCATCATCTGCTGCTCGTCTCCGAGACAACTGGCCAGTTTCGCGAGATACGGCACCACGCGCTGGCCCTTAGGGTCGGAGTTGAGGAAAGCGGACAAGTCGGCGGAGTGTTCCTCCAGCAGGTTGCTGAGGGCGATGAGATTGCTGACGCGCGACTCCCGGATCTTGTTGGCCACCAGGGTGGCCGAAACGTTCACGCTGTTCAGCACGTTGCCCACGTTATGCAGAACTCCGGCGGCCACCTCTGCCATGCCGGCCTGCCGGGAGAGCGCTATCAGGCCCTGCTGCGCCTCGGCCAATTGCGCGAAGGCCTCCTCTTTGTCCCTGACGTGGTCCTTCTCCTCCTGCAGCCGGCTGAGGTATACGCGATACGATCGATCGAGCAGATAGACACCGGGGAAAACCAGAATCGCGTACTCCCAGCCGAACTGGCGGTTGCAGATATGAATCACTCCCACCAGGGCGGCGCCAAAAATGTACTGCGGCCCCGTCCAGAAGAAGTTCTCCCGCCAAACCTGGATAGTTCGCTTCATTTCCGTGAGCGCGATGATCTGCGACACGATCAAGGTATTGACCAGGAAATAGCTGACCGCGGCACAAAAGAGCAGCACCGGCAAGCTGCCGTTGATCATGCGGATGGCGGAGGATCCGTAGACCAGGCTGCAGACCACCCCGCAGAGCGCGGCGTTACCGAGATTAAAGGCGATCTGGATGGGTTTCGGCCGCACCTTGGCGAACAGCAGGCACTGCGCCAGCGTGGCCGTACAACTGATGAGCAGGGTGTCGACACGCGGCAGTTCCGCGGCACTCAGCAGAATGAAAACGAAGTTGACCGACAGCGTTCCCGTGACCCCCGGCAGCCCGACCTTCATGCGCGACGAGAGAGTCGCCAGAACCAGGTAGAGAACGAACTGGAGGGTCTGCCCGGATCGCCATTGCGCCTGGGTCAGGGTAACTGCCGAGGCCAGGAAGCCGGCGGTAGCCACCATCGTAATGAAGAATTTCGCGCTCCGGGACATATATTTCCTGGAACCTTTAATTGCTTACTTTAGTGCGCAATCGCCGGTACTCAAAGAGAGAACGGCCGCGAACCGAGCTGCTTCCCCACATGAGACCTCCAGCAGTCTTATCGACTCCGGCCGGAGGGAATTCTATGCTTTTGGGGGGCTTCCGGGACGCCTCGGCACCCTTTCGCGGGCTGAAGCCCGCGCCACCTGGTGAGGTGGGCTTCAGCCCGCCAGTTAGGGAGCAATTGGCAACTCTAGAGGGCTTGCGCCCGGCTGGACCGATTGCCAATCGGTCCGCAGGATGCCATCCTGCCCCACGGAAAGTGGCCAAAGTCCAGAGGCCGGCTGAAAGCCGGCCTGCAGCCAGGATTGGCTGCCCCACTTTGCTTCGCAAAGCTGCAAGCTTCTTACTTGAACCGCAAGGTGATCCGCTTGTCCTGCGGGCCGTAGCGTACTTCCAGATCCTTCAGCTTCTGCTTCTCCAGGGGGTAATACAGCAGGCCGCCGGCGGGCTTGTCGATCTTCTGTTCCACCAGGATTTTGTCGTTCAATACTTTTTCGAGCGGGTTCTCCGGCGTGGTGGCTGGATTCTGCACCTTCACCTGCGTCGTTCCGGGATCGTTGTTGCCCGAGCCCATTCCGCCACCCATGCCGCCGATCATGACTCCGGTCTTGCTCTGCTTCGTCCCGGTCTGCGTGACGATGAGCGCTTCGCGGCCGGCGATCTGGCTGGGAGCGAAGGGCGTGACCTTCTCGCCGTTGGTGTCGGTGTGGAGCACAAAGTCGTCGCGGTCGATATCGATGGTCTTCCCGTATTTGGGTTCCACTTTTACTTCAGCCACGATGTAATGTCCACCGAGGTCGTCGCCGATTATCTCTTTGACGTCGGATGGCGCGGTGTAAAGCGTGACGGAGAGGATCAGGTCCTCATTTTCGCCGCGGCCGGAGCCTACGGTTGGCTTTTTGGCCGGTGCGCCCACCAGGAGCGCCGGAAGGATTGCGAACGCAAACAGACGAGCAACCATGGGAAAGAGCCTCTGGAGCGATTATACCGTCCGATTGCTACAATGAGTCTTTCACCCCACCAGGAGTTAATACCCACCATGGACGAGAAGGAGCGCTCACGCGCGTTGGAAAACGCTCTCAGCCAGATTGAGAAGCAATTTGGCAAGGGCTCGATCCTGCGACTAGGGTCGAAGGACGCGATTGTGCCGGTTTCGGTGATCTCAACCGGTTCCATATCCCTGGACGCTGCTCTGGGGGTAGGTGGCCTGCCGCGCGGCCGCGTGATCGAAATATTCGGCCCGGAATCGTCGGGCAAAACCACCATCGCGCTGCAGGTGATCGCGGAGGCGCAGAAAAAGGGCGGGATTGCCGCCTTCATCGACGTGGAGCACGCGCTCGACCCCACATACGCCCGGAAACTCGGCGTGGACATCGACAACCTTCTGGTTTCCCAACCCGATTACGGCGAGCAGGCTCTCGAAATCACCAACACGCTGACCGCTTCGGGACAGATCGATGTGCTGGTGGTGGACTCGGTGGCGGCACTCGTTCCCAAGGCCGAACTCGAGGGGGAAATGGGCGATAGCCACATGGGTTTACAGGCGCGGCTGATGTCGCAGGCCTTGCGCAAACTTACTGGGATTGTGTCGCGGTCGCGAACCTGCCTGATTTTCATCAATCAGATCCGCGAGAAGATCGGCGTGATGTTCGGCAATCCGGAAACCACTACCGGCG
>CAZARO010000549.1:0-4656 GCA_964487165.1 uncultured Solibacteraceae bacterium
AGCTTCTGCTTGAGGACGTAAGTGGCGACGGTCCACATCTGCGACGCGGGTACGGGCATATCTCCTATAATACAAGAAGAGAGTACACGAATGCGAATCGCATTCGCGTTTGCTCGCCATCGCCATCATGACCGTTCCCGCCAGCCGCCGGACGCCGCTACAGGCGCGCAGCAATAAGACCGTGGAGGAAATCCTGGACGCCGCCGCGGCGCTGCTGGGGCACGTTCCATTCGAGGAGATCACCACCAGCCGGGTGGCGCAGGAGGCGGGCATTTCGGTGGGCGCACTGTACCGCTTCTATTCCGACCGGCAGGAGATTTTCGACGCCATCGCGGTGCGCGAGCTGGAGGCCTTTCGCGCCGAGATCGAGCGCGCGTTTACGGCCCGGCAGCTGATCTTTTCGCCGCGCAAATCGTTGGGCCGCGTGCTCGACGCGTACGTGAATTTCCTGGAAGGCCGCCCGCATTTCCGCGAACTGGCGCTGGGCAATCACATCAGCGAATGGACGCGCGAGAGCCAGTCGGACCCGCGGACCGGTCCTGGCGGGATCCTCGGCGATCTGCTGGTGCGCAAGTGCGGATGGAAGCCCGGCAAGCGATTGCAATTGAAGATCCGCATCGCGGCGGAGGCGGGCGATCGCGTGATTGCGTTCGCGTATAAGCAGGAGACGGTGGAAGCGCGGCGAGCGGTGTTGCACGAGCTCAAGGAAATGCTCACGCGATATTTGCTGCCGTAGGTCGTATTTATTCGCCGCCGAGACGCGGAGGGAGCGGAGAGCGTTGATCCGCGTCTTCCCCGGATGGGTTCGTCCACGCGGCCGGCCTCCGCGGTGAAAATCGCCCCGCCAGAATCCGCGGCGAGCCCAGCACCATGCGCCATTAGTGGGCGGCGCCCAATTCGGCGATCAAGCGCGCGCCCACGTTCTCTTACTTCGCTGGCAAGCTCGCGCATGGATTCCCGGGTGATCACGCTTCCTTCGCCGCGTGTCAGCAAGCGGTCTTTGGCAATCGACGGTAATTTTGCGCCACAAAGCTAACGCCTCCTGTACGGCCTCTTCCTCGCTGCGCAAGCGACCTGTTTCGACAGCGCGGCGGGCGAAGGTCGGCGGTTAGCTGAAGTTCCACGGCTGCGGCTCCTCTTTCATGGTCGCGCCACCATCATTTTTTCAAGCTCACGCCGGCGTGCACGCCTTGCGCAATTCCTCGCCCATGGCCGATTGTTCCTCCGCCGTCAGTTTCCTCCCGCCGACCGTCACGTAAAACACGTCGATGGCGCGATGCGCCTGCGTGTCGATCAGCACCACTTCGATGTTGCCGCCGCTTGAGGAAATTGCCGACGCCAGATCGTAGAGCAGGCCGGGGCGATCTTCGGCCACGATTTCGACCAGCGTGGCCGTGGCGCTCGCCTCGTCGTCGAAGCGGATCGCCGTGCGAACCCGCACCTTGCGGCTCGGGAGCTTGGGCTTAGGACGATTGCGTAGCAGTTCGCCCACGTCGAGCTTGCCAAGAATCACGCGCTCGGCCGTGGCGCGGAGCCGGTCCACTTCCGAGGGGTTCAGCTCCAGCGTACGCGTGGGGTCGGCGAATACAAAAGTGTCGAGCACCTGGCCGCGGCGGTTGGAAAAGGCCTCCGCGCGGAGAATGTTCATGCCGAAGCCGGCCAGCGTGCCCGCCATGCGCGCGAACAGGCCGGGCCGGTCGCCCGTAATCACCGTCAATTGCCAGGCCGAATCCACGCCGCGGATATCCACCGCTACGCCGCGCGCCTCGCTCTTCACGGCGAGCGCCACGTGCCCCGCAATTTCCTCCTCGCTATGGGTGCGCAGATAGCGTACCGGCAGGCCGTCGAGCAGACCCGCGCCCGGTCCGGTGGCCGACTCCGCGATGCGATCCGCGGCCAGCTCGCGCGTCAGTTCGCGGTACACCGCCAGGTAGAGCCGCCACAGTTGGGACGAACGCCAGGGCGTCATGACGTTGGGGTTCACCGCGCTGATATCGGCATAGGTGAGCACGGTGAGAGCCTTCAGGCGATCCTCGGTGCCGACCATCTGCGCAACGTCGTGGATGGCTTTGGGATCGGCGAGGTCGCGCGAGCGCATGGCCAACGAAAGTTCCAGGTGGTTGCGGATCAAAAACGATACCGTTTCGCGATCCTGCGCCGGCATGCGGATGCCGCGCATGGCCGCGTCGGCAGCCTGCAGCGATGCTTCCACGTGGCCCTCATATCCGCTGGCGGCGTCGGAATGCGCCTTGCCGGCATCGTGGAACAGCAGCGCGAACAGCAATACGGCCTTTTGCGGTATTTCCCGCAGGATCTCGCCGTAACTCGCCGGCGCGGAGCAGGCGTTCTGTATGGCCACCAGAGTGTGCTCGTCCACTGTGTAGCGATGGTAGAAGTCGCGCACCACCTGGCACTCGATCTGTTCCAGGCCCGGGAACAACGCGAACAGCACGCCGGTCTCATGCATGGAGCGGACAGCCATGGGCGCGTGAGTCTGGGAGAGAATCTGACTCAGTGCGGGCCACAGGTTCCGCGGCTCCTCGAAATGTTTCCGCAGGCGGCCGAGGCGCAGCTCCAGTTGGGTCACGGCTTCGTTCGAGAGCTGCAAGCCGTGACGCGCCACGAATTCGAACAGGCGAAGCACCAGTTCGGGGTCGCTGTCGAGCTGTAGCGGCGCGCGAAAATGAACGCGCTCGCGATGCACCGAGAAATCGGAGTTGGAGAGCCGCGAGCGCCATCCCACAAATTGCGCGAACAGCGCGCTCGACTGCGCGTCCCAGACTTCCAATGAGCGCATGGCCGCGCGATTGACGGTGCGCGCCTGGCGGTAATACTCGCGCATCCAGGCGGCCACGTCCCCGTTTCCGGCCAGGGCATCCTGAGCGTCGAAGGTGAGCTGATTCTGGTCGCGGCCCGACTGCAGGTGCAGTGCGAACCGCAGGCGGGCCAGGTACCGGAAGGCCTGCCGCAAGTCATCGGGCGCTTCCGGCGAAGTCAGGCGATTCGAGTCCGCCTCGCGTAGCTGCTCCATCCAGCGGACGAACTGAAAATCGCGCAGCCCGCCGGGAGTCTCTTTCACGTTGGGCTCAAGATGATAGAAAGTGTCGGCGTACTTAGAGTGGCGCTCGCGCGTCAGGCGGACCAGGTTGCGCATCAGGGCGTCGCGGTTACTCTGCACGAAGCGCGGAAACTTCTTGCTCAGGGCAGCGAACAGCGGCCGGTCGCCGGCCAGAAAGCGCTGGTCCAGCAGGCTGATGTTGAGCTCGGCGTTGTGGTCGTGAACCTCCAGGCATTCGTCGGGGACGTGTACCGATTGGCTGACGCGCAGGCCGGAGTCCCACAATCGCTGCAGAAAGGCCGAGATTTCCGGCTTACGCTCGCGGAGGGTGTCCTCGTTTTGGCAGAGCAGGAGCAGGTCGACGTCCGAGAACGGAAAGAGCTGGCGCCTTCCGTATCCGCCCACGGAGACCACCGCGAGGCCTTCTTCAACGGTGGCAAACAGCACCTCCGCGGCGGCTTGCGACACCATGTGGTCCACCAGGCCGGCGCGCTCGGCGAGCGAAATCAAGACGTCGGATGCGGCGGTGAAAGGATGGGGTGCGGGATAGGGCACTGACGGTTGCATACGATATCCCGCAGCGCCGCGCTATAGGACCGAATCTCCCCGGTCGTCGTTGCGGATCCGTATAGCTTCGAGCACATCCATGACAAAAATCTTGCCATCGCCGATCTTGCCGGTACGCGCGGCCTGCACCAGGGTGCGAGTGACTTCGTCTACCCGGATGTCGGATACCACCAGCTCAATTTTGACCTTGGGCAGCAGGTCGACCGTATATTCCTGCCCGCGGTATACCTCTTTATGACCCTTCTGCCGTCCATGGCCGCGCACTTCGGAGATCGTCATACCCTCGATCCCGATGGCCTGCAGCGCTTCCTTCACTTCGTCGAGTTTGAACGGTTGAATGATTGCCTCAATTTTCTTCATGGCGGAATCTTAACTGATCTTAGCAGCCGCAAACCGTCCTGCGCGCCGCCCGCCGGATCCCGCGCGAGATTTGTGAAGAGAAAGCGAATGCCGCCACCTCGAAGGCGGTGACCATGGCGACCGTTCCAGCTATTGTGCCTCACCCGGCAGGCGGTCCCAAAGACGGAAGTTTCTATTGAAGGGATTGGAAATGCTTATGCTGGCATTTGGGAGGTCGGAGCGTGGGCGCGATCACTGGCTGTGCCGCGCGGACGCTCCCCGAAGGCTCCTCCAGAGTCTCTTCAGGTCGCGCTTGCCGTGTAGTACGGCGACGGGGTGAATCGAAACAGCGTACTCATCCGTGCTGCTTCAACCGCTCGGCCCGTTCCTGTCGCAACATCTCAATCGCCACTTCGCCGTCGAGCAATTCGCCGCGCTCCGCCTGAGCGAAGCCCTCCTCAATATGTACAGCGATGGCCTCGCGCTGCTCGAACATCCAGTCTTCTTGATCGAGCCATGTCGATCACACGCTGCTGTTCGGGTTTGAGATCGATTGTCATCGCCTGCAACAGATAGAGTGCCTTTTCACTGTACGTCATCCCCGCGCTAGCCGCGCTCCTGAAGCAGTTGCGCCCAAACCCCGTGTGATAATGGTGACAATGGCGGCGACAGCCGAGGGAACTCCCCGGTAC
>CAZARO010000550.1:0-4648 GCA_964487165.1 uncultured Solibacteraceae bacterium
GTCCACCAGGCGGGTGATGATGTTGTCCACGCCGGCAGGCGCGATTTCGGCGGTGGTATGGGTGGTGCCGCTCTTGGGGTCCTGCTCGCGATGAAAGGTACCGGCCTGCGTGGGCAGCACGGTGGGCAGCAGGTCAGTGAGGGTGGAGGCGTTCCAATTGCCATCGGCCAGCGCGAACTGGCCGCCGAGCAGCAGCAGTCCACCGCCGCGGCGATCCACGAACTGGCGGATTAATTCCTGCTGGCCGGGCGTGAAATAGCCGGCATTCACGGAGCCGATAATCAATCCCTGGTAGACGAATAAGTCCTCGGGCCGCGTGGGAAAGCCTTCCACCAATTCTCTCGCGTCGGAGACACCCTGGCGGTAGAACTTATTCTCGGTGGTGCGGACGATGGAGGCGATCTGCACCATGCGGTCGTCTTCTTCCGCCTGGCGGATAAATTTGTACTCCCAGCGCGGCTCGCCCTCGATATAGAGGATGCGGCGTGCATCGTTGCCCACGTTGACCACGCGGGTCAAGGAATTGTTATTGGTGTTCTGCTCGCCGGGGAGAGGATCGGCTGCGATCTGCAGAGTGCGCGCGCCGGCGCCCCCGACATTGAACATCAGCGTCTCGGTCTGCAGGTTGCCGTCGGGCCCCAGGGTGACGCTGCGAGACGCCAGCAGCTTGACCTTTCCGTCGGTGACATCGCGCGCCGTGAGGTTGACCTTGCCTCCGGAATATCCGCGCTGGTGGAAAGTGATTTTGGCGGCGATGCGCGAATCGGCCAGCGCGCGCGGAGCGACCACGACGTCGTCGAGCTCCACGTCGTGCGCCGAGCGCTCGCGCCCGAAGCCCACGGTATGGACGGGGATGTGGCGGGCGCGCAGCGCGTTGATGGCGCCTTCCCCGATGCCGCCGGAGTTGTCGTCGCCATCGGTGAGCAGCACCACCGCGCCGATGGGCAGGTCGGAAGTTTCCTCGCTCAACTCTTTGAGGCTGTCGCCGAGGCGGGTGGAGGGTGCGTTGGGCTGCAGGCCCTTGAGGGTCTCGATGCGGGCGGGCACGTCGTCCACGCGATAGAGGCGTGTCTGAAAGGAGCGATTGAGGCTGTCGAGGACGCCATTCTGCAGCGCCTTGACGGCTTGCGCCTGGCGGGTGGAACCGTCCTCGGATATGGCCATGCTGCGCGAGTCGTCCACCAGCACGGCGATGATGTTCTGCTGCGGTTTGAGCTCGGCGACGGTGATGGCCGGCTGCCATAGGAGCACCAGCAGGAGTGCGGCCAGCAGCGTCTGCAACGCCCAGATGACCCACGCGCGCCAACTGCGCATGACGGGCGCGGCTTCGGCCAGGCGGGAGCGGATGACCCACGCGAGGCTGGCGGCGGCGATCACGATCAGCAGCACGAGGATCCACCTGGGCCACGCCCCCAGCAGGGCAAAGTGGCCGCGTGTATACGCCGAGCGCGGATACTTAAGAAAGAACTCGAACATGGGCTCGTGGGTTGCTCGCGAACTGTGGGAAGAGGCGTCCCCGGGTCATCCTAATGGGTCATGGCGTACATTATGTAGTTGAGGACGATGCGAAAAGCAAGTCCGGAAAATTTTTCGGGATACTGCGGACTGTCGGCCCACTCCCAGGCGTCGCCGAGATGCATGTTGTGGCAGATGGCCACCATGATGCGCCCATGCTCATTGCGGATGGCGCGCCACTTGGGCACGAAGCCATCCTTCTCATAGGTTCGGCCGGTGGCGACGTACTGCTCGCCGGGAATCTGGAATTTTTCGCTGATGTCGTATAGGACGTGGTAGATCTCATCGCCGTCCGGGAGATCTTCCACCGGCCGGTCGGGGAGCACCATGCGCATCCCGGCCATGAAGTGCTGCCAGTCGTCAGTGCCGTGGAAATGGTCCACCATCAGGAAGCCGCCCTTAAGGAGATAATCGTGCAGGCGTTTTGCCTCCTCGTCGGTGAAGGTCCAGGTGTGGACATTGACGGCGTAGATCCAGGGATAGTCGAACACGTGGTCGCTATCGAGATCGATGACGTTCAGGGGCGACGGGGAGTTGATGTGGGTCAGGCGCCGCAGGGCGATGAGGCAATCGTTGTCGGCCTTGGGATAGTCTTGCGACCAGCCGCCGCCATAGCGGCCCCAGCGGAAGCTGCTGCCATCGGCGTAGCTGGAGGTGTACTGAAGGCGGCTCCAGTAAAATTCGGAGGGGACGTTGGGTCCGGCCTCATAGTACTGCCGGCGGCCGAATCCCTGGTACTCGCGTTGCAACGCGAGGCTGAGCGAAACCAGGAGGAGAATGGCGACGATGAGCCGGCCCAGCTTCATGGATGAAATCCCTCGGATGTTTCTTGAATCATATCAAAAGCGCGCGGGCTTTGCCCGCGATGTCCCTGCGGGACATGGAAGTCGGGAGACAGGCGAGGGAGTTGCAAAATTTGAAGAACCGCTTGCTTGCGCGCGCGGCTCGGAATGGTGCCTCTGTGTTTGCCAGAGCCTACCGAGCCGCGACCGCGAGGGAGCGGTCTATCAGCCGAATATTGCAACTCCCTCAGGAGTCGGAAGACAAAATAAAGGCTGGCTCCGAGGGGCAGTGAAGCTGACAGCCATACCCGCGGCCGGCGTCGCCTTACGATCGGAAGACACTCCGGCCGAACTGCGCTTCTACCAGTTCACCGCCGTGACTTTGGCGGCGGTAAGGGTCACGATGCGCGTCTCATTAGCGAGTTTGATGGAGTAAGTGCCCTCGGGGAAGGCCAGCGGGGCGTTGACTTTGTTGTGCCCCAGCTCGGTGCCGTTCTTGTCTAAGACGTAGTAATATTGATCTCCGCCGCTCTTCACGCTGAGCGTCGCGGTCTGGTACTCATTCGTCTTTCCGGCTTCCACCTTTATCGGGATGGCGGCGTTATTGATCTTCACAGTGTAGTCGCCCTCCACGAAGGAGAGCGGACTTTCCAGTTTATTGTGCGCCAGTTCATTGCCGGCGGCGCCGAAGACGTAATAGTATTCATCGGTGGTGCCGTGTACCAGGATGGCGCCGGTTTTCAGTTCCGCCAGGGAACCGCCGGTAATCTGCACGGGCGCCGATGTGTTGTTCACCTTGACGGTGGCCGCAGCCGGCATAAACGCCAGCGGCCTGGACAGCTTCTGGTGGGCCAGCTCCCGGCCGGTGGAATCCAGCACAAAGTAGTATTCGTCGGTGCTTCCAGGGACGGTAAGGACGCCGGCCTGGACGTCGGTAACGGCGCCGGGTTTGACCTCGAATTCCTGCGGCGTGTTGTTCATTTGAAGGGTGTACTTACCCGGAAAAAATGCCAGGCCGGTACCGAGCTTGTTGTGTGCCATCTCATGCTGCGTGGAGTCGAGCACGTAATAATACTCGTCTGTGGTGCCGCGAAGCACCACCGATCCGGCGGAGCACGTAGTCAAGGTATTCTCCCGAACCTGGACCGGGTGCGTGGAATTGTTGAGCTTGGCGGAATACTCTCCGGGCTTGGCCGCAGCGGACATATTGAGGTGCGCGCGGGTGACCTCCTTGCCGGCTTTGTCCAGGATGTAGAAGGTGTCATCCGCGGCAGCCATGATCTGAATGGCGCCCTGCCCGGCGGGAGTCCCGGAACTGGCCGGCAGCGGCTCGTAACGGCAGGTGGGATCGTTGGGCGCCTTGCTGCAGGATACGGCCGCCAGCAACGCGAACAAAGCAGCGACAACATAGGTGAGCTTCATATATGGCGCCTCCGAAGCGGCATAGGTATCAAGTCTACACCCGCCGGACGAGCTTGCGACGGCAAATTGCAGGCCGCAACACTTGCGGTACCCTATGATTTCGGTAGTCCTCATGCATCGACGCGACTTTCTCAAAATGGCGGGCGCGGCGGCCGCGGCGGGCCGGATGGCGGGCCAGGACCACCATTCGCTTCTGGCGCCGGCCGCCTCGCAGGACGTGGCCAAGACCGATTTCACGCTCCAGATCGCGCCGGTCACGGTCGAACTGGCGCCCAATCGCATCGTCAGCACCATCGGGTACAACGGCATTTCGCCGGGGCCTCGGCTGCGCATGAAAGAGGGAGTGCCGGTCACGGTGAACGTGGTCAATGACACGGACGTACCGGAGTACGTACATTTTCACGGGCTGCTGATTCCCTCGGAAGTGGACGGCGCGGAAGAGGAAGGCACCCCGGTGGTGCCGGCGCATGGAAGCCGCCGCTATCAGTTCACGCCCACGCCGGCGGGCACGCGCTGGTATCACACCCACACCATGTCGATGGATGACCTGCATCGCGGCACGTTCACCGGGATGTTCGGCTTCCTGATTGTGGAGGGCGCCAGTAATCCCGGCCAGTTCGACCAGGAGCATTATCTGGCGCTGCGCGATTGGGAGCCTTACTTCACCAACCAGATGACGGATACCGACGATCTCGATCCCATTCGCGGTCAACCGGAGAGGCCGGCGGTGCTGGACACGCGGCCCGGCGGGTTGGAGGTCACAGCCGATATTTATTCCATCAACGACAAGGCGCTGGGCGCGGGCGAGCCCATCCGCGTGAATCAACGCGAACGCGTGCTGTTTCATTTCCTGAACGCCAGCGCCATCGAGAATCGCCACCTGGCGCTGCCCGGCCACAAATTCAACGTGATCGCGCTGGATGGAAATC
>CAZARO010000551.1:0-4640 GCA_964487165.1 uncultured Solibacteraceae bacterium
GCCGATACAACAAGATTCTCTTATCCGTGTTCATCTGTGTTCATCGGTGGCCAATAGTTGCTTCTACGAGGAGGGTCGAGATGAGTCTCTGACCGGGAGGTTTACATCACTCGGCGTCAGAGGGAAACCCGTGCCCGCCATCCGACCACTTCAGCCGTACCCCAGCAGCTTCCTGCATGTAATCCAATAAGCGCCGATCATCGTGAGCGCAAGTTGGAGAGCCTGTATACCGTCAAGACCGGACGCGTATTTGTCGATCTCAAACCCTGCTCCGGTAATCTGGAAGGGGCATTCATAATCCGACGTTTTCTCATTCAGCTTCGGCGCGCCCAGCTTTACGGACACCTTCGTGTCGGGGTCGCCTTCGACTTCCAGGGTTCTCCTCAGCAACCGGATCGAGCATTGTTGGGCCCACCTTGTGTTTCCCCCTAGCCTTGGCGGAGAATAGGGGTCACTTCACATGATAGGGGAGACCGTATCTCATTACCGGATTCTCGGCAAGCTGGGACGCGGCGGAATGGGCGTCGTTTACCTCGCGGAAGACACCCACCTGGCGCGCCGCGTGGCCATCAAATTCTCCAACGCGCCGCCCGAGAATGAAGCCTACCGCGCCCGCTTCCTGCGCGAGGCGCGCGCCGCTTCCGCCCTGAATCACCCCCACATCGCCCGCATCTACGACTATGGCGAGTCCACTGGCGGCCAGCCCTTCCTGGTCATGGAACTGGTGACCGGCGAGGATCTCGCGCACCTGCTGCAGCGCGGCGGCATGTCGGTGTTGCAGGCCGTGCGCATCGCCGAGGAGGTGGCGGAGGGGCTCGGCGAAGCGCATCGCAGCGGCATCATCCACCGCGACATCAAGCCCTCCAACATCGTCATCAATGAGCGCGGCCAGGTGAAGGTGCTGGATTTCGGGTTGGCCAAGCTGTACCAGGAGCCTGGACAGTCGACCGAGGACAGCCCGACAGTCGGCACTTCCGCGACTGTCGAGGGCACGGTACTGGGCACGCCATCCTATATGTCTCCCGAACAGGCGCGCGATGCGCCGCTCGCGCCGCGCAGCGATTTGTTCGCCCTGGGAGCGGTGCTGTACGAATGCCTGGCCGGCAAGCCGGCGTTCGCGGGCGTCAACGCGGTGGAAATTCTGGCGGGAGTCCTGCATGTGGAGCCGCCGCCGCCATCGCAGTTGAATCCGCGCGTGCCGCCGGCGCTCGACGCCGTGGTGGCCAAGGCCCTGGCCAAGAACGCGGACGCCCGTTACCAGTCCGCCTACGAAATGCTGGCCGACCTGCGGGCCGCGCGCGGCGGCATGACGCAGCCGGAAACGCAGGAGACCGAAGTGCTCGCCGTCCCCGCCGTGTCCAGCGCGGCGCGCACCGGCACCCTGTGGCACACGCTGCAAACCTTGGCCGGACCCTTACGGCGGTCGCGGACCACGGCCGCGATCGCGCTTTTCTTCCTGTTGGCGGCCATGGCGGGCGGTTGGTGGCTGCTCTCCGATGGGACCTATCAGGCCGCGCCGGCGGCTCTCCGCTGGTACCAGGAAGGTGTCGCCGCTCTCCGCGACGGCACCTATTATAAGGCCAGCAAGGCGCTGGAGCAGGCGGTCGCGAGCGATGCCCGATTCACCATGGCGCACGCGCGCCTGGCGGAGGCCTATCAGGAGCTCGACCTCACCGATAAAGCTCGCGAGGAGATGTTGCGCGCCGTGCCGCCGGGCGCGAGCCCGCGCTTGAACCGCGCCGAGCGCTCGTACCTCGATGCCCTGCAACTCACGCTCACGGGCAAATTCGCCGACGCCGTGGAGATCTATCGCGAGATGCTGGATCGCGCGCCGTCGGAACAGAAGGCCAATGCGTACCTCGACCTGGGCCGCGCCTACGAGAAAAACGAGAAGAACAAAGAGGCCACGGAAGCTTATCGGCAAGCTACGCGCCGGCAGGCGCAGAATCCCGCGGCATGGCTGCGGCTGGCCATCCTTTATGGCCGCCAATTGCAGCAGGACCGCGCGTCCCAGGCCTTCCAGCAGGCCGACCAGCTTTACCACAACCTCAGCAATCTGGAAGGCGCGGTCGAGGTGGAGTATCAGCGGGCCGTGATGGCCAGCCGCATGGGCAATTTCGCTGAGGCGCGAACGCGGCTGGGGCAGGCGCTGGAACTCTCCACCCACATCGGCAGCATCTCGCAGCAGATCCAGGCCCTGCTGCAACTGAGTTACGCCGAATACCGCGGGGCCGCCGATTATGCGCAGGCGCAAGCCGATGCCGCCAAAGCCATCGAGATGGCGCGCGTCAACGGCCTGGAGAATCTCACCACGCGCGGCCTGGTCGATCTGGGCAACGCCTATTTCCTCAAAGGCGACGCGGACGAAGCCCGCAAGGCATTCACGCAGAGCCTGGAGTACGCGCGCCGCTTCCACTCGGAGCGCAATGAGGCCCGCGCGATGCTGTCGCTGGGCAGCCTGGCGATGCGCTACGGTGACGTGGACGAAGCGATTCGGGACGTGCAGGAGGGCCTGGTCTGGTACCAGCGCGGCGGTTATCCGAGGGAGACGGCGAATGGCCTGGTGCTGCTGGCGCGCGCCCAACGGCAAAAGGGGGATTTCGCGGCGGCGCTGCGGTCGTTCGACCAGCAATTGCGCCTGGGCGACCAGATGGCGGACCCATCGGTGGTGGCATTGGCGCAGCAGGGCAGCGGCACCGTACTGCAGGCGCAGGGTCGCTTGCCGGATGCGCTCGCGGCGTACCACCAGGCGTACGAGGCGGCCCACAAAACCGGCGACCAATTGAATTCCGCATACGATCTGCTGGACTCCGCCGAGGTCTATTGGCGATTGGGCCGCTACCAGGAGGCCCGCGAATCGCTTGGCGAGGCCGGCCCCAGCCCCTCGCGCGCGGTGGCGGCGCTGGGCGACCAGACGCGGGCCGAGATGGCGCTCAGCCAGCGGGACTTCCGCGGAGCCTTGGACCTGAGCCAGCGCGTGCTGGCCCAACCCAACCTGGGCATCGACCTGACCGTTCAGGCGAAGAGCACGCAGGGCGCAGCTAAGATCGCCACGGGCGCGCGCGCCGAGGGTCTGGCCACGTTGGCGGAGGCGGCGCAAGTGGCGGAGAAATCGGGCACCGCGCAGCTGGCTGCCGAGACCCGGTTGGCCTACGCCGAAGCGCTGCTGGCGGCCGGTGAGGCCGCGCGTGCCCGCGATACCGCCCTGGCCGCGCAACAGTGGTTCGCGGGCGCCGGTAACCAGGAGGCCGAATGGCGTAGCTGGCTGGTGGCCGCGGGGGCCGAAAACGGCCTCGGCCACGCCGCCAAGTCGCGGGAAAATGCTCAAAAAGCGGCCCAACTACTTGCCAGTCTGCAGCAGAAGTGGGACGCTGATAACTGCAAAACGTACCTGGGCCGGCCCGATATCGAAGACCGCGGCAAGCAGTTGGCCAAGCTGGCGGCGGCGCGATAGGCCTGTCTAGTCTACAGGAGAAAAAATGCAGAGACAGCAGATCGGGCTTGTGACGGGGATAGTTCTGGCACTCCTGTCGGGTGTGGGAGTCATCGGTTGGGCGCAGAGCGGCGATACCCCCATCGTGATTCAGGACGGGTCGCTGACCATGCAGTCGAAGATTCCGTGGAATCAGTTCCAGGGGGGCGGCGACGAAAGGCAACACCCCAACGGCGGCGGATCGATCACCAGCGTGGTGGTTACCTTGAACGGCGTGGACCAACCCGCGGTGCCTTGCACCAACCAGGTGTGCGTGGTGGAAGTGTACTACGCGTCGACTAACATCAAAGTCGCCAGCGGCGCCAACGGCAAAGGACTGCGTGTCTCGCCATTCAGCGCATTCCAGAACGGCGGGTCCGACGTCCTGGTACACAAGAATCAAAACTCCAAGATCTCGCATGTCACTGTGACGAAGGCCGGAGTGAAGGCGTTCGATAAGGCCACTACCAGCGGCACGAAGATCGTGATTCATTACCAGTGAGGGGAAGCTTCTCTTCGAGAAGCTAACTGGGGCCGGATGGCATCCTGGATACCACCGTGCCGCTGGGCTATCCAAAGACATATTGTTGCGGGGAGCCCGCAGATGGTATTTTTCGACAACGATCCTTTCTACAGCTTGGAATGGGCCTGCTCACGGATACGGCGGGCCCTTTCCCGGTAAACTTGGACTTTACAGCGCGCGGGCTTTTCTCTTACCCTCGAATGGTGTCGTCTAGTCTCTCCGCCCTTCGGGCTCGTTTTCGCAGCCAGCGCATTTCGCGTTTCACGGAATCGGTGATCCGCGAAATGACGCGGCTCGCCATGGCCAAAGGCGCCATCAATCTGGCGCAGGGATTCCCCGATTTTCCGGCGCCTGCAATTCTCAAACAGGCCGCGGCCGATGCCGTGGCCGCCGATATCAACCAGTACACGATCACCTGGGGCGCCAAACCGCTGCGCGACGCCATTGCCGCGAAGTATCGGCGCACCTACGGAATGGAGTTCGATCCGGAGCAGGAAATCACGGTCTGCTGCGGCTCCACCGAAGGGATGGTGGCGTCCCTGCTGGCGGTGCTGAATCCCGGCGAAGAAGTGGTGCTGTTCGAACCCTTTTACGAGAATTACGGCCCCGATACGCAACTCTGCGGCGCGGAGCCGCGCTACGTCA
>CAZARO010000552.1:0-4633 GCA_964487165.1 uncultured Solibacteraceae bacterium
CGGTGCGGCAGACCCTGAAAGGCGCGGCGTGGTTGATGCTGTGCGGCAGCCTTCCGCCCGGCGTGCCCTCGTCGTTCTACGCCCGGCTGATCGCCATGGCGCGCCAGAAAAAGGTCAAGACGCTGCTCCATGCCGACGGCGCGCCGCTGCGGGAAGGCATCGAAATGGGGCCCACGGTGGTGACGTCCAACCAACAGGAAGCCGAGCGCCTGCTGGGCCGGCCGCTGCTCACGCGCACGCAATACCTCGATGCCGCGCAGCAGATCCGCGCCATGGGCGCCGAGTCGGTGGTGTTGTCGCTTGGCAGCCGCGGCGCGGTGGCGTCGTTTGCCGGCAGCCTGGTGGAGGCGCTGGCGCCGCGCATCGATGCCGTGAGCCCTATTGGCGCGGGCGATGCGCTCTCGGCCGCGTACACCTGGGCATCCGCGCGCAAGAACGGCCGGCCTGCCACCCCGGAAGAAGCGCTGCGGTGGGGCGTTGCCGCCGGCACGGCATCGGCACGCTTGCCCGGCATGAACTTCGCTTCGCTCGCCCAGACCCAGGAAATCCACAGCCAGGTGGAGTTGCGCCGGGTCGAATGATACGGTGCGACGTGTTACACTGCTTTTAGGAATGCTCCCCGACCTGAAGTTGGTGCTCCGTCTCCAGGGAATAGACAACCGGCTTGCCGAATTGCAGCGGGAAATCGCCTCCCTCCCCAGACATATCTCCGAAATCGAAAAAAAGATGGTGTCGCACGAGCGTAAGCTCGACGCCGACCGCGCCGCTCTCTTAGCCAATCAGAAAGAGCGCAAGAAATGCGAAACCGACATTCAGCTTGAGGAGCAGAAGATCTCCAAGCTGAAAGACCAGTCGCTGGGTGTCAAAACCAACGAACAGTTTCGCGCCTTCCAGAATGAAATCGAGTTTTGCCAGCAGGAAATCCACCGGATGGAAGACCGCATTCTGGAGTTGATGGGCGAATCCGATCCGCTCGATCGCAACGTGAACGCCGCCCAAGCTGCCCTGACGGCCGAACGGGCCGAGGTGGAAACCGAAAAGCAGCAGGCCCGTGAGCGCACCGCGGTGGACGAAAAAGCCGCACAGGAACTGCGCAAGGAACGGTCCGCCGTGTCATCGGAACTGACGCCCGCCGTTTATCAGCGCTACCAGCGCGTGTGCAGAATGCGCAGGGGCATTGGCGTGGCCGAGGCCCTGGATGGCCGCTGCACCGCGTGCAATATGAACCTTCGGCCGCAATTTCTCCAGGAGCTGAAAAGGGACGACCAGGTGATGGCCTGCGAAAGTTGCAACCGAATTCTGTACTACAACCCGCCCACCGCAGTGGAAGATCTCGAGAGCGCTGCGGCGCCGACCACGCGGCAATAGGCGGGCAGAGGCTGACTAGCCCCCTGCCCGGTCCATATCTTTAAGCTTAGTGGTTGCCGCCCCAGTTGTAGCCGATCCAAGCCATATATTCGGGAACGATGTTGCTGCCGAACTGCGAAAAATTGTTCACGTAGTGGATGCGCACTTCCGGGCGCACGAAGAAACCGCCCGAAACGTAGATCTGGAGCCCCGCTCCGAAGTCTACGTCAAAATGGTTCGAACTCCCGTAGTAGGAACTGGAGTTCACATTCCCGACCAGCACGTCGCTGCCCGTCTCATTCTGGTAAAACTTGAGGTTCGCGCCGCCGACTCCCCCGAAGATCTTCAAGGCGACCCTCTTTTGAGAGATCGGCTCAACGATGGCATTGAAGTCGTAAAAGGTGACCCGCGATTGTTGCGTGTACCCGACTTGGTCGGCCGAAGCCGTCTGGAAAACCGCGTAGTTCTGTTTGACGGGTTGGATGTTGACGTCGGCACCGAAACCAACGTGCTTCCATAAAAGCACGTCACCGCCAAACCCCAGCATGAACCCGCTCAGACTTTTGGTGGGGACGCAGGTGGGATCCGCGGCTGCGGTGCAGCCAAACAGCAGGCCCGAGGTGGGATTGACATCGATTCCGGTGCTCGAAGCCTTGTCAGTCGCGGTTCCAAACCCAAGATTCAGATCGAACTGACTTTGCGCGTTAGCGAACTGGCTCGTGAATCCCAGCAGACAAACCAGCGGTAGATAGTGGAAAATACATTTCACGTCAGAAATCTCCTCAAAAATATTCAGAATCGGGATCCAGCTCCAATAATCCTTCCGAAATGTCTGCCCTGGAGCCGGTAATCCATTCGGGGCGCAAGTTCATAACTTACACCATCGCAACAGTTTCGACGCGAAACGCGCGAGTGTGGTTTCACCCGATTTGTACTGCTTATCGCTTTTGGCATCGGGGGCAGAAATGGGAAGATCGTTGCGCCACCAAAACCCGCCGGATGGGCGTGCCGCAAGTCACACAAGGTTCTCCCGTGCGTTGGTACACGCGGTGGCTGAACTGAAAAAAGCCAATGCGCCCCTCGGCATCCACGTAATCGGAAATCGATGAGCCTCCGGCCGCGATGGCTTCGGTGAGCACCGCGACAATCGCCTGGTGCAAGCGCCGCACGCGGTCCGTTCGCAAGCGGTAAGCCAGCGCCATGGGGTGGATGCCGGCGCGAAACAGCGCTTCGTCCGCGTAGATGTTGCCGATGCCGCGCACGAAACGCTGGTTGAGCAGCAGCGCTTTGATGCGTGTCTTATGGCGCTTCAGAGCCTCGGCAAACTGAGCGAACGGAATATCGAGCGGCTCGGGGCCGAGGCGCGCGACGCGCTCCGGAAACGCCTCACTCCATTCCACGCTGCCGAACTGGCGGCTGTCGTCGTAGAGCAGCACACCGCGGTCGAGCGTCAGGATGGCATGGGTGTGCTTACCGGCCAGGCCGCCCAGCAGCAGGCGGCCGGTCATACCCAAATGCACCACCAGGTATGCGCCATCTTCGAGCGACATCACAATGAATTTGCCGTAACGCTTGACGCCGGCGATGCGGCGCCCCCGCAGGCGCGCGGCCAGGCGATCGGGGTTGGCGCCGCGCAGGATGCGCAGGCAGTGGAATTCAGCGCCGACGATGCGCCGGCCCACCAGCGGGGCGATCGATCTGACGACGGTTTCGACTTCCGGAAGCTCCGGCACCTCAGGGCGCCTCGCTCAAGCCATCCGCGGCGACGTCGCTTCTTCGCTGAGGGCGCGCGCGCGGACCGGACGGCCCACGCCGCAGTAATCGAAACCAGCGGCTATGGCGGCCTCCGGCGAATAGAGGTTGCGGCCGTCCACCAGGATGGGCGCAGCCATCACGCGGCGCAGCTCCGCCAGGTCCAGATCGCGGAACTGCTGCCACTCCGTCACCACCACCAGCGCATCGGCGCCGGTGGCCAGTTCGATGGCCGATTGGCAGAGCCGGATTTTCAGGTCGGGCCGCTGCTGGCGGCACGCGTCCATCGCAATCGGGTCGTAGGCCCTCACGCGAGCCCCCATCTGCAGCAGGCGTTCGGCAATATGCAGGGCGGGCGCGTCGCGCAGATCGTCCGTATCCGGTTTGAAAGCCAGGCCAAGCAATCCCACGGTGCGGCCCTTCAGGATGAAAAGTTTCTCCTGGAGCTTTTGGATCACCATCTGGCGTTGCGCGGTGTTCACATCGAGTGTCGCCTGCAACATCTTGCTGGTGTAGCCGTATTCCTGGGCGGTGTGCATCAGCGCGTGGACGTCTTTGCCGAAGCAACTGCCGCCCCAGCCCACGCCGGGATTGAGGAAGCGCGGACCGATACGCGAATCGAGGCCGATGCCCTGCATCACTTCGGTGGCCTCCGCGCCCACGCGCTCGCAAATGTTGGCGATCTCGTTGGCGAAGCCGATCTTCATGGCGAGGAAGGCGTTGGCCGCGTACTTGATCATTTCCGCGCTGGTCAGCGAGGTAGCCAGCAGAGGCGCGGACTTCAAACCCGCGCGTCGCGGCACGCCCGGCGGCGGAGTGAAGCTCTGCTCCACGAGCGGCTGGTAGAGCGCGCGCATGATTTCCAGGCTGCGTTCGTCCGCGCCCACCACGATGCGGTCCGGGTAGAGCGAATCGGCGATGGCGCATCCCTCGCGCAGAAACTCCGGATTGCTGGCAACTCCGAAGGAAACCTTCACCCGCCGGTTCGGGTGGGCATTCGAGATGCCTTCCCGCACCAGCGTCTCCACCAGGTTGCCGGAGCCGACCGGCACGGTGGATTTGTTCACTACAACACGGAACCTAGCGTCGTCCATGGCGGCGCCGATGGAGTTTGCGGCCGCTTCGAGATAGCACAGGTTGGCCTCTCCGGTGGGAAGGGGCGGCGTCCCCACTGCGATGAAGATCACGTCGCTCTCGGCCGCTGCCGATGCCACCTCGGTCTCGAAATCGAGACCGCCCCGTGCCACGGCCAACCCCATCAGCTCTTCGAGGTGCGGTTCGTAAATGGGGGAGATGCCCTGGCGCAGCTTCGCAATCTTTCCCTCGTCTGTATCGACGCAGGTGACGCGATGGCCCAGATAAGCCAAACATGCCCCTGTCACAGTACCTACATATCCAGTTCCAATTACGGTAACGCGCATGGGAGTTATTTGACGCTCGTAAGAGTATAGCAGACGCGTTGCGGGACGCCGCAAAAGGTTTAGAATCGTAACACCCAATGCAGACTATCCTGGTGATCGACGATGACGAAAGC
>CAZARO010000553.1:0-4619 GCA_964487165.1 uncultured Solibacteraceae bacterium
CGAGGCTCGGAGACGCTCCGGGATACGGAGGAGTCGGGATGACCGTAGCGAAGCTCGCTGCCGGACAGAGCGCCGCCAGCATCACAACAAAGACTGCTGATAGTTTTGCCATTGTGTTGATCTCCTGATGGCGACTGAATATACGTCAAGAGCGGCGACTGGCGTAGTGAATCGGACGCATCGAAGAGCCGGGCATTCCGCTCTGACGCGCTAGAGTAGCAGGCATTCACGGCCGCAACAAGCACCAATCTGGCGCTTGGGACAACCGGGAGCTACCATTTGCTGCAAGGGGCCTGCCCTTGAAATAAGGCTGGCGGCAACCCGTATCAGTCTCTTGGCGGTGGCGCGGCCGGCAGGCCGCCGCGTGCACTTCTGGGCGGACTGCTCTTGCCCGAAGCTAGGTTCAAAGACTTCCCGCAGCCGGTGCCAACCTTCCCACGCGTCGAGAAGGCGGATCATTACACCGAATGGATTCGCTGCGCCAAAGAGGGCCGACCCACATGCCTGCCTATCGAGTTCGCGAGTCATCTCACGGAACTGGCGCTACTCGGCACGCTGGCCCTGCGGACCCGAAAGGTGCTGGAGTGGGATACCGTCGCCATGCGAGTCACCAACAAAGCGAGCGTCAATCAGTTTGTCGATTCGGCATACCGCCCTCCCTGGAAGCTCCCAAACCTGTAGATGCGCGCTCAGCCCGCCTTGAGCATCCCGATGTCTTTAAGCCAATCGCCCAGCCGCAGTTGCCAAGTGGTGGCGACGGGCGACGGATTTCGAGTATTGGGATTGATTCCGAAACCGTGACCGCCGGACGCATAGATGTGCACCTCCGTCTTGATTCCCGCGGCCTTCAGCACGGGGTAGAGACCGGCAAGGGCATTGGAAGGTCCGCGGTCGTTATCCGCGCAGAGCATGAAGGTCACCGGCATATCCTTCGGAATGGTGAAATTCTCCGCGCGGATGCCGGGGTAGATCAGCGCGTCGAAATCGGGCCGCGAACTTTGACGCTCGATGGGATCGGCGGCGTCAGTCTTCCCCGCATCGAAACGCGTGGCCGCCAACGCAGCAACCTCACCGCCGGCGGAAAATCCCATGATGCCGATACGCTGCGGATTCACATGCCACTCTTCGGCGCGGCTGCGGATCAAGCGGATGGCGCGCTGCGCATCGGCCACAGCATCGTCCACTTTATATGTGGAGCCGGCTTCGCGCGCCAGGCGGTACTTGAGAACGAAGCCAGCCACTCCGATGCTGTTCAGATACTCCGCGACGTAGGTGCCTTCCTGATCGAAGTTGAGAAATTGGTGGCCGCCACCAGGCGCAATCACCATCGCGGCGCCCGTGGCTGTCCCTAGGGGCGGGAGAAAGACCGTGAGCGACGGGTTGTGAACGCTCGTCACCTTCAGGTATCCATGCTCCTGGTTCGGCGGTTCGTCGACTTCCTTGGCAGTCTTGCCTTCCGAGCCGGGCGCCCCGTTGGCCCAGAGCGGAACCTCCGGATGATCGGCGGCAAGCGCCATTCCCGAGAACAAGAGAGAGAGACAGACAGCTATCGCGCGCATGAGGGAATTGTATACCGGAATTCAAGACGGCCTATGCAATCCTCAGTTGCCTGCAACTGGCCGGAGTGATACCCTCCTGAAGGCAAAACCATGCGAAGAACCATTTCCATATTTGCGGTAGTAGCACTTGCGATTTCCCTCGCGGCCCAGACCGGCGGCATTGCGCCGAAACGTTTCATCGTCTCCGATTTCGGGGCGGTGGCGGACGCCGCCACGGTCAATACCAAGGCCATCCAGGCGGCTATCGACAAGTGCGCGGCTTCGGGCGGCGGCGTGGTGGTCGTGCCGAAGGGCACGGTTCTCAGCGGTGCCATCTTTCTAAAACAAGGCGTGAACCTCGCCGTGGAAAAAGACGGCGTCCTCAAGGGGACCACCAATATCGACGATTACCCCGTGATCAATACGCGCTGGGAAGGAACAGAAGAGCCGTGGACGTCGGCATTTGTGAATGCCGAAGGGATGACGGACCTGGAGATCTCGGGGGAAGGCACAATCGATGGGTCCGGCGAGGAGTGGCTACAAGAGTACCCACCGCGGCGGCCGGGCGATTCGCCTTCCCCGGCTCAGCCCTCAACTCAACTCAAGCGCGGGAAGCCGCGTCTGATCGGCATTCAGAACTCCAAACGCGTGCGTGTGGCCGGCCTGAGCCTTCACAATCAGGCCGTCTGGTGCCTGTTTGTTTTATATAGCGAAGACGTGCTGGCGGAGAACTTGAAAATCACGGCGGAACACAGTATTCCGAGCTCCGACGGCATCGATATCGATTCCTCCAGGCGAGTGCATATCAACAATGTGTATATCGATGTCAACGACGATTGCATTTCGATCAAGTCGGGAAAAGACGCCGACGGTCTGCGCGTCAATCGCCCGGCGGAAGATATCGTCATCGAGAACTCCCACTTTGCTTATGGGCATGGAGGCGTGGCTATGGGGAGCGAGACATCCGGCGGAATCCGCAATGTCGAAGTCCGGAACTGCGTAGCGGATTCCGGGAATTGGGCGCCGATTCGCTTCAAAACGCAGCCCAGCCGCGGCGGCGTGGTGGAGAATATCACTTACCGCGACATGACGCTGCACGCCACCAGGCAGGCTTTCGAATTCAATCTGGAATGGCGCATGGTGCCGCCCATCGCACCTCCCGCGAAAGTGCTGCCCCTAGTCCGCAACGTCAAAATTGTCAATGTGTCGGGCGACGTCGATTCGGTCGGCATCATTCATGGTCTGGCTGACAGCCCGATTCGCGACATCCATTTCGAGAATTGCCGGATCACGGCGCAAAAGGGCTTCCGGCTGGATCATGCGCGCAACGTGGACCTGGCCGGTCTCACACTCGATGTGAAAAATGGCGAGGCGATCACGAAGACCGATGTGCAATAGAGGCAAGGGAGATTCATACATGAAGCGATTACTTACGTTGGGAGTTTTGGCGTTCGCCACGGCTACCTCACTGCCCGCTGCCGCCTTCGACATAACAACCTTCGGCGCCAAGGGCGACGGCAAGACGCAGAATCGCGCCGCGATCAACCAGGCAATTGAGGCGGCCGCCGCGGCCGGCGGCGGGACAGTCGATTTCCCAGCAGGCACATGGGTCACTGGCTCGATTCGTTTGCGCAGCAATGTCACCCTCCGCCTGGAGCCGGGATCGCTGATTGAGGCTAGCGCCGAAGCTGGGGAGTACGATACCGCGGAGCCGAACCAGTGGGACAGGTTCCAGGATTTCGGCCACAGCCATTTTCACAATAGCCTGATCTGGGGCGAGGACCTGGAGAATATCGCCATCGTCGGCGGTGGCCGCATTTCCGGCGCGGCATTGGTGCGAGAGCGGGGAGCGACCGCCGACAAGGCCATCGCGCTGAAGCTCTGCCGCAACGTAACGCTCCGCGACTTCAGTATCTTGAGCGGCGGCCACTTCGGAATCCTCGCTACTGGCGTGGACAATCTGACCGTGGATAACGTCACGATCGACACGAATCGCGACGGCATCGACGTCGATTCCTGCCGTAACGTGCGCATCTCCAACAGCAGCGTCAACTCACCCAACGATGACGCCATCGTTCTCAAGGGCACGCACGCGCTGGGCGCGGCGCGGGTCAGCGAGAATATCACCATTACCAATTGTCTGGTTAGCGGATTCGAGATCGGCTCACTGCTGGACGGAACATACAAGCACACCGTAAAGCAGGCCCCGGACCGCGACGGTCCGACCGGGCGTATCAAGATCGGTACCGAGTCGGAAGGCGATTTCCGTAATATCGCGGTCTCCAACATCGTGTTCGATACCTCCCGCGGCCTGGCGCTGGAAAGCGTCGATGGGGCGCATATTGAAGACGTCACGGTTTCGAATATCGCTATGCGCGATGTATCGAACGCCCCCATCTTTATTCGCTTGGGCAGCCGCCTGCGGGCGCCGGAAGGCACGGCCATCGGCACGGTGAAGCGAGTCAGCATCAGCGACGTCACGGTCTATGATGCCGACCCACGATACGGTTCGATTATCAGCGGCCTGCCGGGACATGATGTGGAGGATGTGAAGCTGAGCAATATCCGAATTCTTTACCGGGGCGGTCTGACGCTCGATCAGGTTGCGAAACAGCCTGCGGACCTGGTGAACATTTTCTTTTTCCGAGCGACCGGCGGCGTTCCACCACGTGAGGCCTACGACACTCCGGAGCGGGAGAAGGAGTATCCGGAGCCATCCATGTTCGGGATCCTGCCGGCTTATGGATTCTTCATCAGGCATGCGAAGGGCATTGAGCTGAACGATGTCGACGTTAGTGTCATGAAGGAAGACCGGCGGCCGGCGTTCGTTCTGGATAGCGTCGAAGGGATTGAACTGGAGCATTGCAAAGCGGCCCGGACGGACGGCGTTCCGGGACTGGTGATGATGAAGGCGAAGGGAATTAAGATTCACGGCACCGAGGGTCTCGCGGATTTTCAGGGAGACAGCGCCGGGAAAAAGGAAATGTAGGGGTTAAGCTAAGTCGTCGGCGATCTTGCCCAGTTCCACTCCGGTCAGGGTCACGATGGCTCCGGGTTCGACAGTCACCTCCCAGACGTCAC
>CAZARO010000554.1:0-4619 GCA_964487165.1 uncultured Solibacteraceae bacterium
GCCAGTCGCACGAGTTCATGGTGGAGTCGGATGCGGGTGAGGATTTCGTCGCGGTGTGCGGCGGATGTGGCTACGCGGCCAATCTGGAGAAGGCCGCGGCGGACCCGGCCGCCCCTCGCGCGGCGGATCCCGAGGGAGACCTGGCGCCGGAGGAATTCCACACGCCGGGACGGAAGACCATCGCCGAGGTGGCGGAGTTTACCGGACTGCCCGAGACGTCGCAGATGAAGAGCCTGGTGCTGGTGGCCGACGGCAAACCGGTGCTGGTGATGCTGCGCGGCGATCATCAGTTGAGCGAGGCCAAGCTGGGCGCGGTGGTGAACGATCCGGAATTCCGGCAGGCGCACGCCGAAGAGATCCAGCGGTGGTTCGGCGCCGCGGCCGGGTCATTGGGTCCGGTTGGCGTGAAGAACATGCCGATTCTCGCGGACCGCGCGCTGGTGGGGCGGCGCAACATGATCGCCGGCGCCAATCGCGACGATCACCACTTGCGGCACGTGACCCTGGGCGAGGATTTCCAGGCCGAGATTCATGACCTGCGCCAGGTGACCGCCGGCGACCTGTGCCAGAAATGCGGCGGCACGCTGGCCATCCGCAAGACGGTGGAGATCGGGCACATCTTCAAGCTGGGGTACAAGTACTCGGAGTCCATGGGGCTGCGGGTGCTCAACGCCGACGGCAAGGAAATCACGCCCATCATGGGATCTTACGGCATCGGGATCGAGCGCATTCTGTGCGCCGCTATCGAGCTCTATCACGACAAGGACGGGATGATTCTGCCGGCGGCGATCGCGCCGTTCCAGGTGGTGATCACTCCGGCCAACAATTCCGACGCCGCGCAGGCGGAGGCCGCGGGCAGGATCTATCGGGAGTGCCGCAATCTGGGGATGGACGCGCTGCTCGACGACCGCGACGAGCGGCCCGGCGTGAAATTCAAGGACGCCGACCTGATCGGGGTGCCGTTTCGCGTGGTGGTAGGCAAGAAGCTGTCGGCCGGCATGGTGGAACTGGTGGAGCGCAAGACGCGGCAAGCGGTGGATGTCGCGGTGGAGCAAGTAGCGGCTGCGGTGAAGGCGCGGGTGGGGTAGGGCTGAAAGCTGAAAGCTCTCCAGAAACTTCAGGCCCCACCAGTTTTTCCTCTGTGGCCTCTGTGGCCTCTGTTCCCTCTGTGATCTCAGAACTACGGGAACACGAGGTGCCGCTCGCAGCTGACGAGTCCATTCTCACGGTTTTCTCCGTGTCTCTGTGGTGAAGTGCCTTGCCAACGAGTTTCAGACTCGCCTGGTCCGCGCCCCGCGCGGCGATCAAGGTGAGAGCTAAAAGCTCACTCCGCCATGGCACGCATGATGCCGGCGGCGACGCGGTCGAGCGGCAGAATCTCCGCGGCTCCGCCCATCGCGATGGCCTCTTTGGGCATGCCGAATACCACGCAGCTCTCTTCATCCTGCGCGATGGTGTGGGCGCCGGCCAGCCGCATGGAGGCCATTTCGCGGGCGCCATCCGCCCCCATCCCCGTCAGAATTACGCCCACCGCGTTGCCGCCCAGGTGGCGCGCGCAGGAGGCGAACAGCACGTCCACCGAGGGGCGGTGCCGGTTCACCGGATCGGCGTCGAATACGCGGACCCGGTATTCGGCGCCGCTGCGGGCCACTTCCATGTGGAAATTGCCCGGCGCCAGCAGCGCATGACCGGGCAGAATGCGGTCGCCATCGCGCGCTTCCGAGACGTTGACCTTCGACAGGGAATCCAACCTGGCTGCGAAGGAAGTGGTGAACTTCTCGGGCATGTGCTGCACCATGACGATGCCCGGACTGTCGGCGGGCATGCGCTCCAGAACTTCGCGAATGGCCTCGGTGCCGCCGGTGGAAGCCCCGATGGCCACTACTTTATGGGTGCCACGAAAAGAGAGCGCGGCGGAGGGCTTGGGGGCGGCTTTGACAACCGGAATGCGACGCGCCGGGCGCACTTTGGCCTGGGCCGCAGCCTTTACCTTGTCGATGATCTCCTGCGCCAGCAGCAGGGTTCCGGTCTGCACGTCCAGCTTGGGCTTGGTGACAAAATCGGTGGCGCCCAATTCGAGGGCGCGCCAGGTGGTTTCGCAGCTCCGCTCGGTGAGAGAGGATACCATGACCACCGGCAGCGGGTGCGCGCGCATCAGCTTCTCGAGGAACGTGAGTCCGTCCATGCGCGGCATCTCCACGTCGAGCGTGACCACGTCGGGCGAGAGGCGCAGAATTCTCTCGCGGGCGATGTAGGGGTCCGAGGCGGAGCCAACCACCTCGAGTGAAGGGTCGCGGGAGAGGATCTCGGTCAGAATCTGGCGCATCAGCGCGGAGTCGTCGACGATTAAGACTTTGGTTTTCATGGCGTTCTGCCTAATGGCGCGGAAGCGCGGACGCGATACACGGAATGCTCGACAGGGGCCAGCAGTTCGTCCAGCCAGAAGAGCGTTTCCGCGTGGCCCACGAACAGGAGCCCGGCAGGCGCCAGATATTGGGCCAGGCGGCCGAAGAGCCGCCGCTGCGTTTCGCGGTCGAAATAAATAATGACGTTGCGGCAAAAGATGGCGTCGAAACGGGTCTGGATGGCCCACGATTCCGCCACCAGATTGATGTGCCGGAAGGCCACCATCCGGCGCACTTCAGGCTTTACCTGGGCCCAGCCGGCGCTCTCCCCGCAGCCGCGCAGAAAGTAGCTTCGTTTCGACTCCCCGTCCATCCCGGCGAGAGAATCCAGGGGATATTCGGCCTGTTCGGCGCGCGCCAGCACCTCGGTATCCAGGTCGGACGCCAGGATGCGGACTTCCATGCGGCGTACTGCCGCCAGCGCGGTGATGGCGATGCTGTACGGCTCCTCCCCGGTGGAACAGGCGGCGCTCCAGATGCGGTAGACTTGTTGCCCGGCCCGTTCGGCCGCCTGCAGGCGGTCCGCCAGGATGGCAAAATGCCTCTCCTCGCGGAAGAAAGAGGTCTTGTTGGTGGTGATGCAGTTGATCATCAGCGCCAACTCCGCGCCCGCAGGGTCCGATGTTTCGAGGTAACGGCGATAGCCCGCGAAGGAATCCAGCCCGAGGGCACGCAGGCGTCGCGCCAGACGGCCCGCGACCAGGCTGCGTTTGGACTCCTTGAGCGCGATTCCCGTGCGTGCGTGAATCAAGTCGCGGAAAAATTCGAACTCCGCGTCTTCGACCGCCGGGCCCGCGTCTAACTCCAATAGGGAACTCATCTGGACCGCGCTCAGAACTCCTGGAATGTCGCCGGCACCGGGCTCGACGGGCTCGAAGAAGATATCTGGCGCGAAAGCTTGCCCAGCGAGCGGAGCGACGCGCCGCCGCCTCTCACTGGAACTGGAGGCGCGGGTCTGGCCGGCCTGGCACCGTGCCGCGCGCCTGATTCCAGCACGAAGCGGCCCACCAGCGATTGCATCTGGCCGGCATGCGAGGCCAATGTCTGCGAGGTGGAAGACAGCTCCTCGGTCTGGGCGGCATTGGTTTGCGTCACCTGGTCCATCTGCGCCATGGCCTTGGTGACCTGCTCGATACCCACGGCCTGTTCGCGCGACGCGGCCGCAATTTCGCCCACAATATCGGTGACACGTTTTACCGATGCGACAATTTCCGCCAGGGTTTGCCCCGAGCGGTTCACCAGTTCGGAACCGGCATCCACTTTGCGGACCGAATCCTGAATCAGCGCTTTGATTTCCTTGGCGGCGGTGGCGCTGCGCTGGGCCAGATTGCGGACTTCGGAAGCCACCACGGCAAATCCCCGGCCCTGTTCGCCGGCGCGCGCCGCTTCCACCGCGGCATTCAGCGCCAGCAGGTTGGTCTGGAAGGCGATTTCGTCGATGGCGCCGATAATGTCGGCGATGCGCTTGGAAGAGGCGTTAATTTCCGCCATGGCGCCCACGGCGGATTGAACTACCGCGCCCCCATTGTCCGCCGCATCGCGCGCTCCGGAGGCAAGTTGACTGGCCTGCCGGGCGTTCTCGGCGTTCTGCTTCACGGCGGTACTGAGTTCCTGCAGGCTGGCGGAGGTCTGTTCCTGGCTGGAGGCCTGCTCCTGCGTGCCGCTGGAGAGTTCCTCGGAAGCCGCTGCCAACTGCTCCGCCGCCGTGGCCACACCCTCGGAAGACACACGGACTTCGGACATGGCGTCCCGCATGCCGGCGACTGCCTGGTTGAGGGCCTTGGCCATCTCCCCAACTTCATCGCTGGTATCTATGGCAAGCGAACGGGTGAGATCCCGGTCGCCGACCGCGCGCAACACCTCCACGGTTTGTTCCAGCGGGCGTGAAATCAGGCGGGCGATGAAGATACCCATGCCGATGGCCAGCAGCACGGCGCCGGATACCACGGCAATCAGCGTGCGTCGCATGGAATAGAACAGCGCGTTGCTGTCCTCGTAAGCCTGTTGACCGAGATCTTCCTTCATTTTGACCAGGTTGGCGCAGTTTTCCGTCAGTTCGTCGCCCGTTGCCTTGGCGGCGGCCATATGCTCGATGGCGTCCTTGTCCTGGCGGGCGACGGCCAGGCGTACCACTTCCAAAACCATGCTTCGGTATTGCGGTTCCAAATGTTTGAACTTCGCCATTTCCGCCTTGCCCCGCTCAGTCGCCAGGGT
>CAZARO010000555.1:0-4618 GCA_964487165.1 uncultured Solibacteraceae bacterium
GCCATCAGATCGCGGTTGGTGGCGGCGATCAGGCGCGCGTCGGAGGTGAGGGTGCGCGAGCTTCCCAGGCGTTCGAACTCGCGCTCCTGCAAGACGCGCAGCAGCTTGGGCTGCAATTCCAGCGGAATCTCCCCGATTTCGTCCAGGAAAACGGTTCCGCGATGGGCCAGCTCGAATCGTCCGATGCGTTGCGCCACGGCGCCGGTGAAGGCGCCCTTTTCGTGTCCGAACATCTCGCTTTCCAGCAGCCCCGTGGGGATGGCGGCGCAGTTCAACTTGACGAAGGCGTTTTTTCCACGCGTACTCAGGTTGTGAATGGCGCGCGCGATCAGTTCCTTGCCGGTTCCGGTTTCCCCATAGATCAGTACGGTGGAATCGGTGGGCGCCACAGTCTCGATCTCCTGCAGCACGCTGCGCAGGGCCGCGCTGCGGCCGACAATTTCATCGAAATTCAATTCGCTGCGAATCTCGTCTTCCAGGTAGACATTTTCCTGCGCCAGCCGGTCTTTCAATTCGGCGATCTCATCATAAGCGAGGGCATTCTCGACAGCGATAGCCACCTGGTTCGAAACCAGCTTGAGGAACTCCAGATCCCGCGGCAAAAAAGGCGTGGGAACCAGTCGAGCCAAACCCAGCACGCCGAGAGTACGATTCCGGCTGATGAGCGGAATGTGACATAGCGACTGTATGCCTGCCGCCCGGATCATGGGATCCAGTTGCTCCGTCTCGCTCAGGATCTCGCCGGTGCGGAAGACACACGCGATCTGCGAGTCTCCATCGATTGGAATGAGTTTAGGCTCGTGAATTTCGCCCGTCATCTTGGGAAAATCGAACGCGGCGAACTGGAGATTCTTGCCCTCGGCGTCGGGAAGCACGACACCCACGCCGTCGCAATGCATGACCGACCGGAGGTTCGCCGAAATGGCCTTCAGCAGATCGCGCAATTGCAAATTCGAAATCAGGGTGTTGTTCAGTTCGAGCAGTAGCTTCAGCTTTTCGTTCTTGTGCTGCAAGGCGCCTTGCGCCATACGGGAGGCTTCGAAATTCAGGGCGTCATCGATGGCCAGCGCCACCTGGCCCGCCACCAGCGTGAGGAAACGTACTTCTTCCTGGCTGAAGGCGTCGGTACGGCGGCTGGCAACGCCGATGCTGCCGATGCGGCGGTGCACGGTGGTGAGGGGAAGGGCGCAGATGGATTCGAAGCCGTTCTCCTGCAGAAAAGAAGTCATGGCCGGGAAGCGGGTTTCCTGACTTAAAGAAGGAATCACCAGCGGCTTTTGCCGGTCGTACACCCACTTAGTCATGGTTTCACCGGCGGGGGTGGGGGGCGGCGAAACGGGGCCCTGGTGGTCGCAGACCTCGCAGGCGTGCCACAATACTTCGTTGGACGCTTCGTCGTATTGCGCCACCACGATGCCGTCAAACTGAACGACGCGCCGCAGTTCGGTCGCCATGGCGCGAAAAAGATCCTGGGGATCGCGGTGCGCGCCGATTGCCTGCGATACGCGAATTAGCCCTTCATAACGCTCGGACTGCAGATATTCCGAGGACGGCTCAAATATGCGGACACTCTGAGTTGCCACCATGATCCCCTCTTCCCACTTGATGCCTGGGCGCCTTCGGGCGATGCACAAACCCTAGCGTTTTTGGGAAGCACTCCGGGAGCCGTTGGCGTGAGCGTTCTATCTAATTGAGTCTTAAGAGCCAATTAGCGGAGATAGGGGAGTCGGCGCGCGCCCCCGGCCCATATTCCGGCAGTGTGCCGAAATGCCGTCACGCCTGCAGGGGGCATGGCGGGCGAAAGAATTAACCTTCCGCGCCAGATCGAAGAGCGGCCCGCCTCTTGTTAAACGCCCGGCTGCCGGCCCTGGATTCGGACATGTGGCCGGCAGCCTGGCTACGAGTAATATGCCTCCGGGGGCTGCTTACCCGCCCGCTGGAGCTTGGCCATTCCCTAAATGGCAGGCTGAAGCCCACCCCACCAGGCGGATCGACACATCTCGGTGGCGCAGCCCGCGAGGGGCGGGTTTCCCGCCCGCCGCAGGATGCCCCACCGAGCAGTTAGAACCTGTAACCGAAACCGACGGAGGGCTCGGCGCGGTGAGTTACCCGATCGGTGCCTTGCGTCGCGGCGAGATCGAAGGTGGGACTGCTGTAGATGAAGCCGCGATACTCGGCGCGAACGAAGATGTGGCTGGTGAGGTTGAAGTCGGTACCGCCGCCATACACGAAGGCCGCGCGCGCCTGCGTGGAGGCGCCGGGGGTGTCGCGGGGATCGAAGACCAGGCCGCCCACGCCGGCTTCCACAAACGGTGTGAACCCGTGGATTTTGTGCCGGTAGACATACGCCGCGGTAGCTTCATGCTGGTCGGACTTGACTCCCAGAGGGCCGTACTCCGAGCCATAAGTCTGCGTGTTCAGCGAGTAACCGTAGTTCACCTCGACGCCGTGATTGGCCGAGAAAAAGAAACGGTAGTTAGCCAGCACGCCGCCGCTATTCGTGGCGCTCTGAGTAACGCCATTATCGGTGGTGGTCTTCACAAAACTCCCGAATGCCTGAACCGAAACCTCGGACCGATTCGCTTCCTGTGCAAGCGCCGGTAGAGATATCAGCGCCGCTCCCATAAGTACTGTTGCGAGACTTTTTACTTGAAACATTGAGTGTAACTCCCTTTCAACCGTACTAATGCAACTTGGAAGCCACGCTAGTAGATTAGTTGATCTGCGGGAATTAAACGACTTATTAGAGGGAACGCCGCCGGAGGCTACTTAATCTTAGACAGAAACGTCGGCACATGACGGTATGCGGGCACGGAACCCTCGTCCGGATCGGCGAGGGGGCGCTCGCGTATGGTCAGCTCGGCCAGTCCCACCAGCCGTGTGTCAATCGACAGAGAGGTGAGCCGCATCTGGGCAACTCCGCCGCGCAGGAAGGTCTCACGAGTAACATCGGCGCGTTTAACGAAGATCGAAGGCCGCTTCACAAGATAGCCGGACTGGCGTATGGCAGTGCCGGTTTCACCATCCAGCCATAATTCGCCTTTAATGAGGCCCTGGCGTCTCTTCCGCGGACTTATTCGGAATATATAGGCCGCGGTCTCACCGATCTTGACGACGCCCTGGTAGCGAAAGTTGTAATTCGCCGGAGTTATGGCCACCGAGGATGCCGGAATCTCCGCGGCGGTAAGTTGCGCCGAAAGATAGCGCGCAATCACCTGTTTCCGGACGGTGGGATCGCCGGCGGTCTCGATCACCTGATAATCCGCTTCCCCTAAACTTGTGATGCGGCGGATAGCGCGCAGGCGCCCCTGCTTCTTGAGTTTCGGCAGGGAGGCGTCGATCTCGACGGTCTCCGGGCTCCACGGGCTCACCTGTTCCAGGCCGGCGAGGTAGCGGGCGAAGGCCTGACTTGGTCCGGCGGTGTATTCCACCACGGGAGCGTCGGCGGCGCGAAGCGGCGCGGGGCACAGGATCGCCGCCATCGACACCAGGGCCATTAGCGGCAGCAGGCTCCCGTTCCGTCGCGCCGTTTCAAGCAAGTGACGTCTCTCGCATGCTGGCCAGATTGCGGGTGAGCTCCTGGACGGCGCTCACCTGCGCGCTGCGAACCAACTCCCGGTCGCCATCCAGCAGAACCGTGGCATCGTCGATGGACAGGCCTTCGAAAACCGACAGCAGAAGAGCGCAGCGGGGAAACAGGTCGATGGCCAGCAGGGCGCGCTCCAGCTGGATCTTGGTGGTGTCCGGCCGAAGCGCCCAGTTGCGCGGCATCGGACCGCAGCTTCGGCTGCGCTGCGAGGCCAGGCGGAGTGCAGACGCCGCCAGCTCCTGGCGAACCGCTGCCAGCGCTTTGGCGATGACCACCTTGCGCGCCCACGCCAGCATCCACGCCGAGAAGAACGGATTGCCATCGGAAGATTCCAGAGCCTCGACGGCCATATCGACGCTGGCTTCGCGCCGGCCGGTGAGGAGGAAGGCCAGCCAGTAAAGATTGGCGGCGTGCCCGGTGGCTTGCTCGATGGGTGACGTTAGTGTCGGCATTCCGGCTGCTCCATAAATTGTTCGACCATGATTTGTTCGAGAATGTCCTGCACGGCCAGACCGGCGCGCAGGAACCGGACTCCGTTACGATGCATCGCCTGCAGGAGGCGCCGGCCGGCCCGGTCGACGCAGGTGACGTTTTTCACGTCCACCGAAATGGCGCACTTTGGGTGGCTCGACAGGGCCACCTGCCAGCAGTTTTCGAGCTCGGGCACGCAAGCTCCCGCCAAACGGCCTTCGACCTGTAAGATCAGTTGCGCGCCAGCTTCCTGGACTTCAATTTTCATCATCGCGGTACGGATCGCTCGTAACAGATGTAGCAAGTTCCGTTCCAACCGCTCCCTGGCGGCCGCGGCTCTGTTTTCATTGCGATGGCACGGGCGATTGGGTCACCGGTGCCCATATGCCGACATCTGCCAGATCCTTCGGCATATTCTTCGGCAATCGCAAAAAAAACTCCCGGGCCCACAAATTGGAGCCCGGGAGTTGCGATTCTCCCAACTGGAAAGCGGAGTAAGGGAAGTCTAGCTGCAGCCGCTGGTGCCGCCGCAATTGCCGCATTTGTAGCAGCTTCCAT
>CAZARO010000556.1:0-4610 GCA_964487165.1 uncultured Solibacteraceae bacterium
GGTCCCATGGGCAAGGTAGTGGTGCGCATCGCCGGCTGAAGCGCTATGCTGGGGGCGTGATCACCGACTTGGCGGAGATCGCGCGGCAGGGAATGGCCAAGAGCGCGGAGAATCTGCAATTCCGGCGCTACCTGGCGGCCCACCACCAGCCTGTCGAGGCGTTTCAGGCGATCGCCGCCGAAGTGCAAAGGCTGATCGATTGCACCCAATGCGCCAATTGCTGCCGGTACTCCATCGTGAGCGTGCGCGCCGGCGAGATAGCGCGCATCGCGGCGCACCTGGGGATGGATGAGGCTGCCGTGGTGGAGCATTTCACCGCTCCCGACGCCGAATCGCCGCGAGCGCGGACGCTGGTAAGTGGCAAGCACGGCTGCGTGTTCCTGAAGGACAATCGCTGCAGTATCTACGCGGCGCGTCCCGAGGCATGCCGCAATTTTCCGCACGTTGCCCCGGGGACGCATTCGCTCGGCGGGAGGCTGGAGTCGCACTGCCGCTGGGCTCCGCTTTGTCCTATTCTGTATAATGCGCTCGAAGAGTATAAGCACTTAGTAGGATTTCGGATGGAGTAAGTAGGGACTTCGTTCCCCAGCCTGTAAGTTATTGAATTCTGGTCGGCACAGGGCGTCCAAAGTGGGGCAGGATGCCATCCTGCTCCACTTATACTTAGTCAGTTGGACCAACGTGAAGATCGCTGACAGCTGAGCCTCTATTTACGCCCCCGCCGATACACCAGCCACGCCGAGGCCACTACCGCTACCGTCCCCGCCGCCAGTTTTCCCTCGAATACCCAGACGTTGACGATCGCTTCCGTGGGCACCAGCGAACAGAGTATCGCCAGCATCGTAATGGCCCACCCGGAGATCGCACTGAGGCGTTTGCCGGCCTTCCAGCCGCTCGCGAAAATGTACACGTACGGCAGGAACCCGGTGATCACCATCAGCGAAATCATCTCCTGGTATGCGGCGCGCAGGGTGTCGCCCAGTTGAAAGATGAGCAGCAGAAAGGATGCCACCGCGCCGAACGTGAGGATGGAAATGTACGGCGTTCCCCAGCGGGGATGCACGCGCGCGAAGGCAGGCGGCAGCAGGTTGTCCACTCCGGCGGCGAAGGGCAGGCGCGAGACCGTGGTGCCGCTGCCGCCGAATTGCCCCACCGCGCTGGCCATCACCAGCACGGCGATCAGCGGCGAGATCCACGCTGCGCCCAGCGCCAGGCTGGCCGATGCGCCGGCTTCGGCCAGCCCATTGAGCTCGCTGATTTTCTCGGGCCGCAACAGCACCAGCAGCGCCACCGTCGAGACGCTGTAAAAGATAGTCGCGAACCCCGAGGCGATCCATCCGGACCGCGGCAGAGTGCGCGCCGGATCGCGGATTTCTCCCGCCATCATGGCCGCCATTTCCACTCCCGAAAGGCCGTAGGCAATGGTGGACCAGACGTTGAGGGTGTCCCAGTTCCAGGTGGGCAGTACGTGGATAGGCGTGGCCGACCCGCGCTTGCCGCCCACCAGAACCGCTAGCAGCACCAGGGTGGCGGCCAGTAGCCAGCTGGTGACGGCCCCGATATTCTCGGTCCATTTTCCGACTTCGACTCCGCGCAGGTTGGTGCCGAGCGCAATCCAAATGGCCGCCAGGGCCGCGGCCAGAAGACACAAGCGATTGTCGGCCAGGTAGGCATATTTCGGCCCCAGCGCGTAAAAGCCCGCCCCCATATAAAACAGCGCGGCGGTGGGCAACAGGAAGGCGATGCCGATCCAATAAACCCAGAAGCAGAGGAATCCATGCCACGGGCCGAAATCTTCGCGCGTCCAAACGTACAGCCCGCCGGTGCTGCCGGAATATTTCACCGCCAGTGCGCCCACCACGGCAGCCAGGGGCGCGGCAAAGAGCAGCGCGGCAGCCAGCCACAGGGTGACCGAACCGGGGCCGGCATGCGCGGCAGCGGGAATCCAGCGCGTGCCGATCATGCAGGCGACAGAAAGCAAGGTAACGTCGCGTAACCCGAGTTTCGGTTTGAGGCTGGGAGCTGCAGTTGTTTGCGGCACAGGCTGAAAGTATACCAGGGGAGACCCGGCAGCTTATTCCGCCATCTCCCGGCGCAGTTCCACGCCCACCCGCCGCAGCCCTTCCGTCAGAAACTCCGGCTTGCCGCCGAGCCACAAGCGCAGAAAGCCTTCCAGCCCGAGATGCACGCCCGGCACGATCAACACGCTCTGGTTTACGCGAACCCGCTGGCACAGCGGATAGCTGAGGGTTTCCGAACCGTACCGCACCAGGCAGAGCGCGCCCGCCTGCGGCTCGCGGAACGTGAGGAATCCGCCGAAGCTCTCCACCCACTGCCGCATCACCGGCAGGTTCTGCTGCAGAATGGCGCGCGTGCGGGCGTACAGCTTCTCGCGATTCTCTACCGCCACGCGAGCCACCGCGTCGGAGATCTTATTGGGCCCGATGGTGATGTAATCGTGCTGGCTCCAGCACTGCTCGATCACGTCCGGCGGTCCGACGATCCAGCCAATGCGGACGCCCGGAATGCCGTAGGCTTTCGAAAGTCCGCTGGTGACGATGACGCGCTCGCTCATGCCCCAGAAGCTGACGGTGCGCGGGCAGTGAATCTCGGCGCCGAGATATACTTCATCGGCGAGCAGGTACGCGCCCACGGCCTCGCAGCGGTCCACAATGCGGCGCATGGCGGCGGGCGATAGCACCGATCCGGTGGGGTTATTGGGATTCGAAAGATACACCAGGCGCGTCTTTTCGTTGACGGCGCTCTCGAACTCCTCCCAATCGGGCTCCCAATCGCGATCCAGGCACAGGCGGAAGGGGCGCAGGCGCGCGCCGCAACTCTGCGGGACGCCGCCGTATTGCATGTAATTGGGGACTTCGAGCGCCACTTCGTCTCCCTCGCGCAGCAGGGCCAGCGCGAGCAGATAGTTGGCCTCGGATGTGCCGTTGGTGACCTCGATATGGTCGGGCGTCGTCCCGGGATAGATGGCAGCCAGCGACTCGCGCAGCGGGATGGTGCCGTTCGACTGGCTGTAGCCCAGCGGCATGCTCAGGATGGCGTCGAGGTCGAGCCCCATTGCGGCCAATTCGCGCAGCGAGACGGGGCGCACGCCGCTCTCGCTCATATCCATTTCGACCAGGTTTTCCCAGGTGGATTGCATGCGCTCCATCGCAAACGGTTCGAGTTTCACAGTGACCTCTGGTAGCAGTATTCGGCGATATATAAGTCTTCCACACCCAGTCCGGTGAAATCGCAGACCGTGACGGCGTCGGGGTCGAGCGCTGGCGGCTTCACGCAAAAATCGCCTATCTCGCGGGCGCGTTGCCATTCCGTGGGGGCGTGTTGCAGCTCTCCCAGTTTCTCGCACTGCCGGCGCGAATCGGCCAGCAGCAAGGCGGCGCGTTGAAGAATTGCGGGCTCCAGTTCCTGCTTGCCAGGCCCATCGGAGCCCACCGCCGAAATGTGCGTGCCGTCGCGCACGTCGCTAGCGAACAGCAGGGGCGCGCGCGATGCCGTACAGGTGACGATCAACCGGGCATGCTCGGCGGCTTCGGCCGGCGATGCGGCGATCCGGATCTCCACGTCCGGCAGTAGCGTCCGCAGATCGCGCCGGCACTCGAGGGCTCTCGCGGGATTTCGGCCCCAGATCGAGATCTGCTCCAAGGGCAACACCCGGGCGTGCATTTGCGCCTGCAGCCGCGCCTGGACGCCTGTTCCGACGATCCCCAGCACGCGATCTTTGCGGCCGATTTCACGCGCGGCCATGGCCGCCGCCGCGGCGGTGCGCATATCGGTGAGATAGCCGGCATCGGCCAGCAGCGCCACGGGCTCGCCGGTCTCGGCTGATGCCAGCAGCACCATGCCGTTGCCGGTAGCCAGCCCGCGCTGCACGTTCGCGGGGAACGTGGACGCCACCTTGAGGGCGAAGTACCGCCCGCCGCGCCGGTAGCTCGATTTCATGTGTACTTCGGCCTGCTCCGCGGCGATATCTAGATGCATCGGCATGGGCGTTTCGCACTCGCCGCGGAATTGCGCGATGAGCGCGTGGCGCATCAGGTCGACGATCTCGCAATCGACCAGCGACCGGCGGATTTCGGTAAGTTCAAGAATGCGCACGAAAGGTTTCATTTTACCGCGCGGTCAGGAACTCACCCGTGCACACGTCCGGATTGCTTGGTCTATTCCGAACCGGGAAGTTCTTCCTCGCCCCGGCTCTTCAGGATGCTCTCCGCTAAAAACCAGTCCTCCTGATCCGACCCGTCAGGGCATCCCCTGGCTAACCACAACTGGTAAGCCAGGATCGCGATGCCGGCTTCATCCGGATTGGCGCCGGCAGCCCCTGCTTCGGGTGCGGGGACAGTGTTCTTCACCTCTTCTTTTTCGTTCTTTGCCATGCTCCACTCCTTCTTCCGTCGAAGTGCCGGAGGCCTCGGAGGGACGGCATGCCGGATTCCAGTCGAGCTTACCGGCCAGGGTCAAACGGCCGCGGATTCACTTCGTAGTTCAGCGGTTTTGGACTCCCATTCCTTCTGGAGTTCCATGCGGCGCTTCAGGACATACGCCTTGGCGTCCTCAAAGTTGTCAAACTTGCGGTGGCCCTTAATGACGTT
>CAZARO010000557.1:0-4607 GCA_964487165.1 uncultured Solibacteraceae bacterium
ATTATGCAGGTACGGCTCATAGGCCAATGTAAGTGACATTGCGATGCCATCCTGCAGCCGATTGGCAATCGGCCCTCCGGAGCAGGTTAGACAACCCGCTGCAGGAGATTGGCCATTTGCTCACTAACTGGCGGGCTGAAGCCCACCCCACCGGTGGCGCGGCCTTCAGCCCGCGAGAGCGGGTTAGCAACCCGCTGCAGGATGCCATCCTGCCCCACATGCCGGCGGCATCTCTCGATATTAAGATAGTGACATGAGGAGCCGATTGGATGACCTGATCGCCACCGCGGATCGGCAACTGGCCTCGCGATCGTACGAGGCGGCGATCGACACATACCGGACGGCGGCGGGCGAACCGGGCGCCGCGGAAGCGGGCATCGAAGAGAAGCTGGAAGCGGCTTGCCGGGGGCGCGATACGGCACGCGGTGTCGTGCGGCCAGTGGCACCTCCGGAACCGCCGCCAGCGCCAGTAGCAGAGGTCGCCCCGCCGATCGAACTGCCCGCTGAACCCCGCCAGGAACCGGAACCCGAGCCCGAACCTGCGCCGGCGGCGGCCATCGACGATCGGCCGGTGGAGCCGCCGGCGTTTTATTTAATCGAAGACGACCCGTCCATGCTCGAACGGCCACGGCGGGACCGCTATGCCGAGATCGATGTGCGCAGCATCCTGGATCCCACGCCGGCGCCGGAAGAGTCGGAGTCCACGGGAACGGCGGTGCGCATCCTCATCGCCGTGGCGATTGCCGCGGCCGTAGTCCTGGTAGCGTATTACGCAAAATAGCGAATTTTTCTCTTGACAGCCGTATATCAGTTAGTGATATATCTATAACTGATATGCCGACCGCACTGGAACCGCCGCTTACCCCCGCGGTATTCTTCACGCTCTTCGCGCTTGCCGGCGGCGAGAAGCATGGGTACGCCATCATGCAGGAGGCGCGCCAACTGTCCGACGGCAGCTTCCGCATGGGGCCGGCGACGCTGTACACCACCATACAGCGGCTGCTGGAACTGGATCTGATCGAAGAGTCCGACGGAGACAAAGGCGCCGACAGCCGGCGCCGTAACTACCGCCTTACCAGCGGCGGGCGCGTGCTGCTGGATGCGGAATTGGGGCGCGTGGAAGCGCTGGTGCGCAAGGCCAAAGCCATGCATTGGAAGCCGGCGCAGGTGAAACCATGAGTGCCGCGATCTACCGCCTGCTGCTGCGCCTCTATCCGAGCGAATTCCGCCGGCGCTGGGAAGAGGAAATGGTGGATACCTTCTCGCTTCAGGTTGCCGATGGCTGGTTCGACGCATGGTCGTGCGCCCTGGCTGAGTTGTTGCCGGCCGCCCGGGAGGGCCTCGCCATCCCCATCGTTTCGCTGGTTGGTAGCGGCACGCTGTTCTTCGGACTGACCTGGGTGCTCGTCAATCCAACCGTACTGGTTTCGCTATACCATCACCTGCTCCACAAGCTTGGTGGCTGAGGCCACCGAAATCAGAGAGGACCAATACCATGAAGAAGCTGTCGTATACGCTCGTAGTGTGCGCGCTGGCTGCCATTTCGGCGGCGGCGCAAACCAGTCTGTCGGGAACCTGGCAGATCGAATATCACGATAAGAACGGCAAAGAGGTCGACACTCCTATGGTGAGCCTTTTGCAAACTGGAGGCCGCCTGGAGGGAGTTTTTGGCAAATACCACTGGAAGGTGGAAGGTACTGTGGTGGGAGACCAGGTGCAGTTTGCCTTCCATCCGCCGCAGGCGCCGGACGTCACGGTCCGCTATCAGGGCACTCTGGAATCGAACAACCAGATTCGCGGGACCATGGCCAGCGAGGTTCAATCGGGCACTTTCGTGGCAACCCGAAAACCGTAGCCAATCGGGCGGCTAATCCGCCGATTGCACCAGTCTTCCGATTAATTGGCGCCGGGGCCGGCTGGAAGTGAGCGACAATATGCTTCACGCGAGATCATGCTGCCCCTCGAACGGCTATGGCGCGAGCGGAGCCGGACTCCGGTGCTCACAATCAGCGGGGCCATCATTTTTATTGTGGCGGCCGTGGATTGGTGGACTAAGCCATACGTATCGCTGGGTTTCCTCTACCTGTTTCCCATCATGTTCGCGGCCGCCTTCCTGCCGCGATGGCTGACTGCGCTGCTGGGGATCGTCTGCGCGGTGCTGGCCGAGCTGTTCAGTTCGCTCGAACCCTCCTCGATTCGCCTGGCCTTCGAAGCTTTGGCGCTGGCCGGGTGCGGGCTGTTTGTGGGCGAGTTGGTGCGCAACCGGCGGCTGGATCTGCAAGGGCAGGAGAGGTTAAAAGCCCTGGTCGAAACGAGTCCGGCGGCTATCGTGACGGTGGGCGAACAGGGTTTTATCGAGGTCGCTAATCGCGCCGCGGTGGAGCTTTTGGCGCCGCGGGTTGGCGATTTGATTGGCTATCCGATTGCCGCTTTTCTGCCCGAATTGCACCATGCACTGCGGTGGGAAGAGGCGCCGCAGTTCCGGGCGTCGATGCAATGCCGGGGACAGCGCGGCAATGGGGAGCCCTTCACGGCGGATGTCTGGTTCTCCACCTATCAGGAGGGACGAGCTCCCCACCTGGCGGCCATCATCGCGGATGTCAGCGAAGACACGATGGAGGGGGCCGGGAACTCGCCGACAGCGGAGCAGCGCGAAGAAGGCCTGTTGAATAGCCGGGAGACTGAGGTCTTGCGGCTGCTGGTGCAGGGACTTACCAACAAAGAAATCGGAGCCCGCATGGAGATTTCGGAGAGCGCCGTGAAGAACACCATGCAGCAACTGTTCGGGAAGACCGGTGTGCGGACGCGCAGCCAGCTTGTCCGGGTGGCGCTCGAAGAGTATCGCAACGAACTGTAAACCGCTGGCTAAATACTGAGCCGTGACCGTAAGGGAGCGGTAGAGGCAGGCTAAGGAACCGCTCCTCTCGCTCGCCAAAGCGCGAGTACGGTCACGGCTCTGAAAGGGAGCGGGCCGATTAATCGTTCGATTGGCGGGCTGGAGCCGCATGCGCCAGCCCATTGGCCGGCCCTAACGAGCCTTCCATCGCCACGCGCACCAGCTGTCCGCGGGTGCGTACGCCCGTACGGTAGAACAACTGCTGCACCGCTGTCTTGACGGAGCTTTCCGAGAGGCCCAGATTCTCCCCAATCTTTCGATTTGTCAGGCCTCCGAGGATTCCCAAAAGAACCCGGTGCTCCCGATCGGTCAGCAGGTTGGAGCAAGCTTCTCCGCCCGATGCCGGGAAGTGGCCGACAGATTCATCGGCCAGCAGACGAATGATTCGCGGATCCAGCCAGGCTCCGCCGTTAGCCACCACCTTGATGGCCAGCACCAGGCGGTGGGGCGCCTCGGATTTCAGAAAGATCCCCGACGCACCGAGCTTGATCGCCAGAGCCGAGGTCTTGGTATCGGCCGCGTCGGCGACAATCAGAAACCGCCCTTGAAAACCATGGCGATACGCGGCGGAAATAAGCCCGTCACCGCCCTCCATGGCGTGACCGAAATCCAACAGGACGACATCCACGGACGAGGCGGTCAAAATCTCCATCGCTTCCGACGGCGTGCCGCACTCCCCCACTACCAGCAGGTCCGGTTCGGATGCCAGAAAGTGAGCCAGGCTTGCCCGCAGGAGAGCCTGGTCGTCCAGTAAGAGCAGACGTATTCGGTTCTCTTGTGTTTGATGGCTCAAATCGACCTCCTCCCTCGTCACTGGTTGCCAGCTTAAGGCGAAATTCCGCGTCTGCCAAGGGCCACAGCCAAAAGATCGGCCAATTGCCATTAAGAATGACCGCCTGTCTTCCGACTGATCGAAAGAGTGCCCCCGCTGCTCACAAGATGGGTAGCCTCCATGGCCTGGACCGCGATATTCAACGAGTGTGCCCCGATTCTTATGAAGAAAGTTTCCATCATCCTGGCCACGGCACTCCTGCTGCCAGTAGTCTGGGCCCAAAGCTCCTTCACATGGCAGCAGATTAAGGATAGGTTCGAGGCAGTCAATCCTACGCTGCACGCCGCGCGGCTGAATGTCGACGAGTCCCGTGCCGCGGAGATCACCGCTTACCTGCGGCCCAACCCCACGCTTACGGGAACGCTCGACCAGATCAACCCGTTCGACGCCGCGAATTCTCCCACCACCGGAACCTCCGGCTACCGGCCGCTTCAGTATGCGCTGCCCTCTGCGTCCGTCAGCTATCTGCACGAGCGCGATCACAAGCGCGAACTGCGCCTGGACAGCGCGCGCAAATCCACCGACATCGCCGCTTCCACCTATTCCGACCAGGAGCGCGGCTTGCTCTTCAACCTGCGAAATGCCTTTGTGCAGGTGCTACAGGCCAAGGCGTTCCAACAAAATGCCAAGGAAAATCTGGACTATTGGGACCGCGAACTCGCCGTGAATCGCCGGCGTTTGCAGGCTGGAGACCTGGCGCAGGTGGATCTCGACCGGCTGGAACTGCAACGCGTGCAATTCGAATCCGACATGGAAACGGCGCTGGTAAATCTGCGGACCGCCAAAATTCAGGTCCTCACTCTTTTGGATGACCGCACGCCGATCGAACGGTTCGACGTCACCGGCCCTTACGACTTCATCGATCGTCTGCAACCGCTG
>CAZARO010000558.1:0-4606 GCA_964487165.1 uncultured Solibacteraceae bacterium
ATGCAGAGTGCGTCTATTCACCGTGTCTCATTTTAGGGGTTCACTCCATAAGACAAGGAATCTGTTTTATCGGCGTTTATTCGCGTTCATCGGCGGCTAATACTTTTTGTCCCGATAATCGCGGAGTGCGCTAAGTTACCTGTGGGCTCGGGCGCTTCACTTACTGGGAATGACCCGCACTGCTAACTTTGCCGGATATTCCCACTCCAACTCAGGAGCCGCCGAAGATGTCGTGGACGATGCGGGCGTTCTGTTCGGTTGTTTGTTGACCGTACCACGCACGTTTCACGATGCCGCTCTCACTGGCCGAGCCCAAAAAGATTGACTATAGTATTCAAAAAGAAATGCCGTATACTTTGCATAGGAGGCGCCATGTCACACCGCGCCGTCGCCATTCTCACCGTGCTTGCCGTCTCCGCGGGAGTTGCCCAGAAGAATCAGCCGCCCGGCGATCCTCAGATTGTCTTACGTTCCACCGCCCAGGAAGTCCTGCTCGACTTCATCGCGCGGGACAAGCACCAGAAGCTGGTTACCGATCTTCGTCCAGAGGATATTGAGATCCGCGAGGACGGGGTTCCGCAAAGCGTTCGAAGCTTCCGGTATCGAAATGGGCATGAAGAGCCCACCCAGCAGGATGCGGCCCCGTTGCCGCGTGCGGACAGCGGCACGCATAGATACGCGGCGCTTAGTCAGGTCAACGTGGTCTCTCTGGTGTTCGAAGGACTAAGTGGGGACAGCCGGGCACAGGCGACCCGAGCCGCCAAAGACTTCCTGGCGAATGAGGCCGGCCCGGACACTTATGTGGCCGTATTCACTCTCAACCATCGCCTGGCGTTGCTGCAGCAGTACACTAACGACGTGAGCCTTCTGAACCGGGCTGTCGACCGCGCGGCAACCGGCGCCTATCAGCAGTTCGCGAAGGATACGGAGGCCGTGATTATGCGGCTCAATAGCATTGAATCGGACCCCACAAGGTTCGAGGCGATCCACCCAGGGTCCGCCGAGGAGCGGGGCCCTACCGCCCCGGACAGGGGGAATGGCGCATTCCTGGCGGCCGAGAAGGCGATGCTCCAACTTACTATCGAGGTCGTCGCCAACCAAGCCGGCAACCTGTCGATCGATGGGCTGCAACGGTTGATCCGCGCGCAGGCGCAGATCCCCGGCCGCAAGACCGTCATCTATTTCTCCCCGGGACTGATCGTGCCTCTCGAGCAGCCCGAGCGCTATCGGGCCATGATCAGCGAGGCGAACCGCGCCAATATCTCATTCTATACCGCGGATCCCAGCGGCCTCGATACGATGTCGAGGATCAGAATGGCCGATCTGGTGACCCAGGCGGTCCAGACGGCCGAGGACGGTACCGCGGTAGCCGTCATGCCCACTAACTATCAGGAGAACCTGCGCGAGTTGGCGGAAGATACCGGCGGATTCGCCATCGCCAATACCAATGACATGCGGGTGCCGCTGCGGCGCGTGATGGAAGAAGTGCGGGCACACTATGAGGCAACTTACGCCCCCACGTCTTCCAATTACGACGGCCATTTCCGCACCATCGAAGTGCGGGCGCGGAGGCCCGGCATCCAGATCCAGGGCCGGAAAGGCTACTTCGCTCTGCCCGCGCTCGGCGGCGAATCCGTGACTCCGTTTGAACTCGCCGCGTTAGCGGTGCTGGACCGCCATCCTCTGCCGCGCGACTTCGATTTCCATGCCGGGGTGCTGGCGTTCCGCGCGGCAGCCGAGGAGACCGAGTGCCGTGCCGTGTTTTCGGTTCCCAGCCGGGCGCTGCATTTTACGGAGGACGCGCAGGCCAAGCAGTTTCGGATCCACGTGTCGTTCCTGGCACTGGTGAAGGACGAGCAGGACCAGGTGGTGCGCAAAATTTCGCGCGATCTGTTGTTCCAGGCTCCCGCGGACAAGCGGGCGGAGTTCGAACGCGGCGAGGTCACCGTCACGCTGCCGTTGCGTCTTCCGCCGGGCCGTTACCACCTGGAGGCCGTGGCGGACGACCGGGATGGGAATGCCGCCAGTACCGGCAGAATCTCGCTCGTGATACCTTCTGCCGAGGCGCAAGCGCGCGTCGCATTAAGCGATCTGGTGCTGGCGCGGAGTGTGCAGCCTGCCGGCGACGATCGCGATGTTACAAACCCGCTGGAGTTCTCGGGCGGTAAGGTCACGCCGCAGATGAACAGTACCATCGTCAAGTCCAACGCCGCCGAGGGAATCTATTTCGTCCTGTACCCCGCCCCAGGTGCGAGCCCCGACGTGCGTCTTGCGATCTCCCACAATGGGCAGCTAGTGACATCGGCGCTCTTCAGTTCGCTCGCGGCCGAAGCCGACGGCTCCATGCGGGTGGTGAGCCGGATTCCGTTCGGCAGCCTCGATCCTGGTGTCTACGAGATCGCTGTCACGGCTGTACAAGGCGGCGCGACAGCCCGCCGCACGATGGCGGTCGCGGTGGAATAGAAGGCAGTTATTGCCGCCGATTCACGCCGATAAGACAAGGGATCTGTTTTATGAAAAAAGTCTTATCGGTGCTTATCTGTGCTACTGACGGCCAGACCCTTCGCAAGCCACGACGATTTCTCGCGAACCGAAGGCGCGGAGACGCTGATCCCCAGAGGATCGCGTCTCTGTGGTCTCTGCCCACTCTGTGCCCTCCGGTTTTGACTTTATTTTTCTCCGTGTCTCTGCGCCTATGTGGTGAATATTCTTTTGGTTGCGGTTTGCCGCTCTGTACTACTGACGGCCAGACCCTTCGCAAGCCGCGACGATTCTCGCGAACCGAAGGCGCTAAGACGCTGCACCCCCAGAGGATCGCGTCTCTGTGGCCTCTGCCACCTCTGTGCCCTCCGGTTTTGACTTTATTTTTCTCCGTGTCTCTGCGCCTCTGTGGTGAATATTCTTTTGGGTTGCGGTTTGCCGCTCTGTGTTCATCAGCGGCTATTCCTTTTTAGCCGCCACGACATAATTCTGCGCCGTCTGGCGGAAACTTTCCAACTCCCCGGCCTCCCACTCGGCACCGTACCCGAACTCGCGAGCCATCAGTTGCGCTACCCGTTCCGCCATGCGGAGCGCCGCCGGAGCATTCAGGAACAACGCCCGCATCCGCCGCGCCAGAACGTCTTCCACCGTGCGCGCCATCTCCTGGCGCACCGCCCACACCACCTCCGCGCCGGTATACGGCAGCTCGCCATCGAGCGGTTCGGCCAGCGCCGGCTCGCTCTCTTCGATCTGCTGCACCAGCGGCGCGTCCGACCCGTACATCCACAAGCGGCCGAACTTCTCGGAAGCCGGATGGAAACCGTGGACATTCAGGTGCTCCGTAACGCACGGCCGTTCCGGCAAGCGGGCCAGTGTGGCCGCCTGGTTGACGCAATCTTCCGCCATGTGGCGATACGTGGTCCATTTCCCACCGCAGACCGTGACCATGCCGGAGTTTTCGATGCGGATGGTATGGTCCCGCGAAAGCGCCGCGGTATTGCCGGCCTCGCCCGAACGCACCAGCGGGCGGATCCCGGCGAAGACGCTCAGAATGTCGGCGCGCGCCGGCTTCTTTTCGAGATACAACGCGGCCGTCTGCAGAATAAACTCGATCTCCTGTTCCTGCGCCGCCGGTTCCAAAGTGGGCGCGCCGATGGGAGTATCGGTGGTCCCCACCACCGTGTGGCCATGCCAGGGGATGGCGAACATCACGCGGCCATCGCTGGTATGCGGCACCATGATGGCGTTTTCGCCGGCCAGGAATGAGCGGTCGAACACCAGGTGGATGCCCTGGCTGGGCGCGATCATGGGTTCCACGGCGGGGTCGGCCTTGCGGCGCAGGCCGTCGGCGAAAGGGCCGGTCGAGTTGATCACCGCCTGGGCGCGGACTTCGCGCTCTTCGCCGGTGGCGAGATCGCGGAAGCGGGCGCCGTCCACGAAGCCCTCGGCATCCTTGGTGAGTTCGCTGACGGGGGCATAGTTGAACAGGGTGGCGCCTTGTTCGAACGCGGTCTCCACCAGGTTGATGAGCAGCCGGGAATCGTCGAACTGGCCGTCGAAGTAGATGACTCCGCCTTTCAGCCCCTCCGGTTTGATGGTGGGCAGGCGTTCGAGGGTCTCCTCGCGGGAGAGAATGCGCGACGCCCCGAAGCCGTATTTGCCAGCCAGCAGATTGTACAGTTTGAGGCCGATTCCGTAGAACGGCGCTTCCCACCAGTCGTAATTGGGCACCACGAAGCCCAGGTTGCGGACCAGGTGCGGCGCATTGCGGAGCAACAGACCGCGCTCCTTCAGCGCTTCCATCACCAGCGAGACGTTGCCCTGTTCCAGGTAACGCACGCCCCCATGCACCAGCTTGGTGCTGCGGCTGGAAGTGCCCTTGCCGAAATCGTGCTGTTCCAGCAGCAGGACGTCGTAGCCGCGCGCCGCCGCGTCGATGGCCACGCCCACGCCAGTCGCGCCACCGCCTATTACGATCAGGTCCCATGGCTCCGTGCGGGCACGCAGGCGCCGGTACATCTCGTTTCGGGTCATAGTTTATTTTAGCTATTGGCCTTGAGCTTCCAGCTTAGTGGGGCAGGATGGCATCCCAATGTCACTTACATTGCCGGAAAGCTGGGATTCT
>CAZARO010000559.1:0-4595 GCA_964487165.1 uncultured Solibacteraceae bacterium
CGCCCCACAATTAACGCAGAATCCCAGCTTTCCGGCAATGTAAGTGACATTGGGAAACCATCCTGCCCCTTTTGGCGGTGACTCAATATCACGCCTTCACTCGACGGCAGACCGCCAGCGTCTCCGCGGCCACGGCCTCCCAACTGCGCGTGGAGGTGCGCGCGATTTCGGCGCTGTCCCAATGCTTCGCCAGCGCCGTTTCCAGCGCGCCGCGGAGCGCCGCGGCATCGCGGGGCGGGACCAGCAGCCCCGACACTTCTTTGACCAGTTCCGGAATTCCGCCCACCTTGGTTCCGACCACCGGACGCCCGCAAGCCAGCGCTTCCACCACTACGTTGGGGCAGCCCTCCGAATAGCTCGGCAGGCAGAACACGTCCGCCGCCAGCATCCACCGCGCGATCCCTGCGGCGTCGCAGCGCCCCGGCAAAATCACGCGGCTTTCCATCCCCGCAGCGGCGGCGCGCCGCTCGATGGTTTCCCGGTACGGACCCTGGCCGACGATCGCGAGGCGCAATCCCGGCCGCACACTCGCCAGTTGTACAAAGGCCTCCATCAGCTCGCCGAGCCCTTTGCTGTCGAGCAGGTTGCCGGCATAGACGATAAGTTCGCCGGCCGCGCCGCAGCCCAGTTGTTCGCGCGCCGCGGCGCGGTCGCCGGGGTGGAATACCGCGGTGTCGCAGCCGTTCAGGATCGCGGTCACCTTGTCCACGGGAACCCCTTGCGCGATGGCCTGCTGGCGCAACTCTTCGCTGACGGTGATTACCGCGTCGGCGCGCAGCATGGTCTCGCGCACCAGGCGAACGGTGATGGGGTCGTTGCGGCGGCGGATGTCCGAGCCGATCGCGCCCACAATCACCGGCACGCGTAACTCGCGCGCAATGCGCACAGCGGCGTATCCATCGGGGTAGAGCCAGTAATTCAGGATCAGGTCGGGTTTGGTCATGCGCACGTGCGGCAGCAGGATCCTGGCGCAGGTCCGCCCGTTGAACGGTCGCGTCAAGATGGGAATTACCGGGTACGACACATAAGTAGTCACGAACTCCGGCGGCTGCCATAGCGGGTCGGCGGGCTCGTAACGCGCGGGCCTGAGGAGGGGGACGTCGGGGTAGAGTTCCAGCGGGCACACCACTTCGATGGAGGCGTGGGGCTTCAGCCGCAGCAGCGTCTGGAACGCGGAGTTGCCGCCGTAGGGCCGGGCCGAAGTAGGAAAATAAGATGTGACGACGGTGATTCTCATGCGGACGCCGCGGGAACCTCCAGCTTACCTGATGGCTGCTACAATTCGGTAACTCATGAGCCGTTTGCGCGATTACTCCGTGGTGTATTTTGGCAACGACTGGTTTGCCGAGAATCGCACCAGCAGCCATCATATTGCGCGCCGGCTGGGCAAGATGGTCCCGGTGCTGTACATCGAGACACCGGGCAGCCGCAGCCCGCAAACGAGCGCGCGCGACGTGCGCAAATTGTGGCGCAAACTGGCGCGCGCGCTGGCGCCGCCGCAGAAAGTCGGCGAGCAGTTCTACGTGGCCACTATCCCGCAGATACCGTTTCGGAAGCTGCCGGCCATCGACAGCCTGAATCGCTGGCTGGGCGCGTACCTGGCGCGGCGCGCCATGCGAAAGATCGGTTTCGGACGGCGGATTTCGTGGTTCGTGGTGCCCCATCCGGGCCCGTTGGCCAGGCAGTTGGGCGAGAGTCTGACGGTCTACTATTGCATTGACGACTACGCCTCTTACCCCGGCATGGATCCGGTAACGATCCAGAAACTGGACGACGATCTCACCCGTAAGGCGGACGTGGTCTTCGTGGCCCCGCGGGCGCTCTTCGAGCCCAAGCGGAAGCTGAATCCCAACGTGTATTTCTCGCCCCACGGCGTGGATTTCGAGATGTTTTCGCAAGCCGGCAACCCGGCTATTCCGCTGGCCGAAGAGGTGCGCGGCCTCAAGCATCCCGTGATCGGCTACTTCGGCACAGTCGGGGAGTTTATGGATTTCGACTTACTCGCCTACTTAGTAGAGTCGCGTCCGCAGTGGACTTTCTTGTTTGTCGGCCTGATCGCCGCCGATGTGAGCCGGTTACGCCGCTATCCCAACGTGATTTTCGCCGGACCTCGGCCGTACGAAACGCTGCCCTGCTGGGCGGCGGCCTTCGACGTGGCCATCTACGCCCATCAGGTGAACCGGCAGACCAAGCATTCGAACCCGCTCAAGCTGCGCGAGTACCTGGCCACCGGGAAGCCGGTGGTGTCGGTAGTTACTCCCGAGACGGCGGCTTTCGCGGAAGTGGTCTACCTGGCCGGCGATCCCGCGGCTTACCTCGCCGCCATCGAGCGGGCGCTCGCCGAGGAGAGCCCCGAACTGCGGCGCAAGCGATTGGCAGCGGTCACCGGCGTAAGTTGGGACGCGCGCTTTGAGGAGACCGTTCTGGTGGTGGACCAGATGCTCGCGCGCGCCGATTCCCGCTAAACTGAAGCTTGGCCCACTTAATGGAAAAGAAGAAGGTGCCGCTGCTCGACATGCGGGCGCTGCACCAGCCGATCCGCGATGAGGTGCTGGCGGCGATGGCGCGCGTGGTGGATTCGAACGCCTTCATCCTCGGCGAGGACGTGCGGCAACTGGAGAAATCCATCGCCGCGTATTGCCACGTCCCGTGCGCCGTCGGCTGCGGTTCCGGGTCGGACGCGCTGCTGCTGGCCATGATGGCGGCGGGAGTGGAACCGGGCGACGCGGTCCTCACCACGCCGTTTACGTTCTTCGCGACAGCCGGCTCCATCGTGCTGGCGGGCGCGACGCCGGTCTTCGTGGACATCGATCCGGCCACTTATAACATGGACCCGCAGGCGCTCGCGGAAACCATCCGGCGCACTCCCAAGGCGAAAGCCGTGATCCCGGTGCACCTTTACGGCGCCTGCGCAGACATGGACCCTATACTCGAAATCGCCCGCGGCAGAGATTGCGTGGCGATTGAAGACGGCGCGCAAGCTATCGGCGCCGAGTACAAGGGACGCAGGGCGCAATCCATGGGCGATATCGGCTGCCTCAGTTTTTATCCCACTAAGAACCTGGGCGCGTTCGGCGAAGGCGGCATGGTGCTGACGCGCGATGAGCGGCTGGCTCAAAAACTGGCCGCGCTGCGGGTACACGGCTCGCTGCAGAAATACGTTCATCGATGGGTGGGGCTGAATTCCCGGCTGGATACTTTGCAAGCCGCCATCCTGCGTGTGAAGCTGCAGTATCTCGACGCCGAGACTGCCGGAAGGCAGAAGAACGCCGCGCGGTACGGCGCCAACCTCGCCGGCCTGCCCATCGGACTGCCCCAGGCGGCAGCTTACCAGACGCGCCACATCTATAATCAGTTCGTGATTCGCGCGCCGGAGCGCGACCGGCTCCGGGCGCATCTCGACGAAAATGGCGTGGGCAGCGATATCTACTACCCGCTCGCCTTGCACCAGCAGGAATGCTTCCGCGATCTGGGCTATCGCGCCGGCGATTTTCCCGAGAGCGAGAAGGCCGCGCGCGAAGTGCTCGCGCTGCCCATTCACTCCGCGCTCACGGACGAAGACGTGGATTACGTCAGCGCGCAGATTCGCGCGTACTATGAGTAAGAAGCTGTCCACGGAGTCACAGAGTTTGAGACGCCAAGTGGGGCAGGTTGTCAACCTGCGGCGGGTTGGCAACCCGCCTGGTCCGCACCATCGATGCAGCGGAAGGCCGATTACCAATCGGCCGCAGGATGCCATCCTGCCCCACGTAAGACAGCCTGTGCCAACCCAGATAGCTGACCGCTTGTTTCCATGCGAATCGTGCAATTAGTCGAGGACCTGCAACTCGGAGGCCTGGAACGTCTCGCCGTGGACCTCGCTCTGGCGCAGAAACAGGCGGGCGATCAGCTGCTGGTCTATTGCCTGTTCCACGCCGGACCGCTAGCCGCCAGCCTGGAAGCCGCCGGCATCCCCGTAGTGCCTTTTCAGAAACCACCGGGATTCTCGATCTCCACCGTGCTGGCGATGGCGAAGCGCCTGCGCGCGGACCGCGCGGACTTGATCCACGGCCACAACCCCGGCGTCCACCACTATGCCGCCCTGGCAGCGCGCCTGGCCGGCGTTCCGGTGTGCCTCAACACCCGCCACAGCGTGACCACCTCCAAAGGCCTGCCGTACCAGGAGCGCTATTTTCGATGGGTGAAGCCGTTCACCAGCCACGTGGTCTTCGTCTGCGACTTTGTACGCCGCGGCCTGGAGCCCAAGCTGGGTTATCCCCCGGAGAAGTGTTCGGTAATTCTCAACGGCATCTCGCTGGCGCCGTTTCTGTCCCATCCCGCGTCGCCCGCCAGCCGCCGCCCGCGGATTCGCTTCGGCACCATCGGCCGCCTGGTACCCGCCAAAGGGCACGCGATCCTGATCGACGCCTTCGCGCGCGTCTGCCAGGCCGCACCGGGCGCGGAACTTAGTATCTACGGGTACGGCGACCTGCAGGAGCAACTTCAGTCGCAAATCGCACGCTTGGGGCTCGCAGACCGGGCACGTCTGGAAGGACGCACCGAAGATTCCGCCGCCACCCTGCAGGATTTCGACGTTTTCGTATTCTCGTCAGTGA
>CAZARO010000560.1:0-4591 GCA_964487165.1 uncultured Solibacteraceae bacterium
AGGCGGCGTGCTCGCGGGCGCATTCCAGTTGCAGCGAGGCGCAGGTTTTGGCGTTGGACTGGCGCGCCACCGAGACCAGCACGGTGGGGGTGTTTTCGACGGCGCGGCGCAGGCGAAACCAGGACGTGAGCGAGATGCGGCGGGCCATAGCGGGCGGGGTATCGCCAAGATCGAGGACCACGAGGCCGAACCCGCCGCCTTGAATCAGCAGGTCGGCGGCTTTGAGGGCGTGCTCAGCGTTATTGGCGGAGCGAACCCAGAGCAAACGGTCGAGGCGGACGCCGGCAGCGCTGGCGGATGCGGGATCGAAGGCGTCTTCGGTATCGATGAGGGCGCAGACTTCTTCGCGATGGGTGGCGGCGGCGAGGACGGAGAGCAGCAGGCTGGTGCGGCCGGAGGAAGCCGGTCCGAAGATCTCGGTGAGGCAGCCGCGGGGGAGTCCGCCGGTAGCCCCGTCGAGAACGGAGACGCCGGAGGGGACGCACTCCGGCGCGGGGCGGGATTGCCAGTCCAGGTGGCCGCCGAGGAGGGATTCGAATTGCGTTTTGAGGGCTGCGGCGGGCATGTTTTCGCTTTTTATTCGCCTTAACTATATTTCTACAGGATGGAGGGGCGGGTGTCAAGAGGGCGGGCCTGACGGTGCGGTATTGGACCTAAACACGAGTCGTTGATCGCTGCGCGATCAAACCGCTTGCTTACGCGCGCGGCTCAGTATAGGGAGCGGATGCGCAAATATTGATGACGCTCTGTTTAATTCGCTTTCGGAACTTTTTCCGCGCGGTCGATCACGAGCACCTCCACCGGTTCCTTTTTGGCTTCCAGTTTCAGCCCGGCTTCGCGGAACGCCGCGAAGTACGGGGAGGGGTCCGCCGGATCGTTGGCGAGAGCCGCGTGCTCCGCCGCCATCTTCATTTCGACGATGCTGCCCGCGGCGTGCACTGTCACGTCATACACTCCCGCGATGCCGGTCCGATCCACCACCGGACGGCCCAGGCCGAATGGCGACACCGACAGGCGGCCGGCGAGTTCCGGCAGCGTGTAATGCTGGAAAAGCAGGGCGCCGTCCACAACTTTCAGCTTCCCCGGACCGGTTTCCGCCGACGGCGTAAGCTTCGGCCCATCCGGTCCCACCACGATCGCGAAGACCGGCAGTTCCTTGGTGTCGCGATGGAGCGCCAGCCCGAACCGGTCGGCCAACAGAGCCTGCATCATCAGCCTGAGTTGGGGAAGCGGCGTCGGCCCCGTGGCCTTAGCGACGATGTCGTATCGTTCCGTCGCGAGCCAGGCCGGCCCCGAGACTTGATCGTCCCGGACGCCGTAGGCCCATTTTACGCAGGAGCGCAGCGTGGCGCCGAGCATCGAGACGCTGCCCGGCGTGACTTCGATGCGGCCGGCACCTTCCATTTTGGGGCTCATTTCGCTCGGCTTCACCGATGTCGAGTCGAAGGCCGGCTGCGCCGATAGGGCGAATGGCGCGAGGAGTATCAGGCCGATGAAGGGGAAGCGCATTGCTGGTCGTTGTTAGTTCGACGGCGGCTGATTGCTTACGTTAGTTCGCGCTCGGTTTTTCGATGCGGTCGATCACGAGGATGTCCACGGGCGCTTTTTGGGCTTCGAATTTGAGCCCGAGCTGCTCTTGAATCGCGGGCGCGGGGTCTTCATCCATGGGCCAATGCAGGTAGCCGTAATACAGTCCCGGTAAACCGGTCTTGTCGATTACGGGCCGGCCAAAATTATAGTTGGGGCCGGAGAATGCGAGCGCAAAATACTCCATCGTGCCGCCGGTGAAGATGACGGTAGGACCGTCGCGCCCTTCGCTGCTGCCCCACACCGGTTTGGCGATTCGCATCTCCGGCACGGTGTCGCCCTCTTTCATGGGGTGGAGATTCGGCCCGGGCTTGTTCTTGCCGAGTGTCATGGCGTAAACCGGCATTTCTTTGGTGGCCCGATGAAACACCAGCTGGAACCGCTCGCTCAGCAGGGTCTGCAGCATCCGGCGAAGCTGATTCTTGTCGGTTGTTTCCGCCTTCGCTTCGATGTCGAACGCGTCGGAGTCGATCCATGCGGAGCCTCCGCTAATCTGATACGCGGTCACACTATATGCCGTTTGGATGAGCTTGCCGGCGGTGGCTCTCCTTCCGACAACCAGCCCCGGCGTGATGCGTACTATGCCGCCGTCCGGGCCCCTTCGGCCACCTGGCGGGCTGTTGTTGGGTTTGACCGACGCCACATCGAACGCCGTCGACTTTTGCTGTTGCGCGGCCAACGCCACGATTCCGACAACCGCGAGCAGAAGTATCTTGGACATATCGGTATCCTATGAGTGCATTTGCTCTATTATCGTCCATATGACATCGAAGCTATGGGTCCCGAGCCTGTTGTGCGCGTCGCTCGCATGGGCGCAGCCGGCGAACCAGGTGGGGATCGCGCACGTGGCGTTCCGGGTGGCCGATCTGGACGCCGCGCGCGCATTCTACAACCAGCTGGGGTTCGAGCAGTTCTTCGCCATGCAGCAGGGGGAGCGGACCACGGAAGCCTTCCTCAAGATCAACGACCGTCAATTCATCGAACTGTACCCGCGGACCGAGCCGTCGCAGCCTCTCGGGCTGATGCACGTCTGCTACGAATCGAATGACCTGGAGGCGCTGCACGCGGAGTATGTGCGGCGCGGGCTCACGGTTTCCGACGTGCGCAAGGCGGGCGCCGGCAACCTGCTGATGACCATGAAGGATCCCGAGGGCCAGACGATCGAGTATACGCAGTACATGCCGGGGTCGCGGCATTTCGAGGATCGCGGCAAGCATTTGGGCGCCAATCGCGTGTCGCAGATGCTCGTGGGGGCCACGGCAACGGCACGCGATGCCGGGGCGATTCGGACCTTCTATGTGGAGAAGTTGGGCTTCACCGCGATCGGCCCAGGCATGCCGCCGCGGCTTCGCATGCCCGGAGATTCGGAACAGGGACTGATCGTCTTTCCCGCCGGCGCCGAGGCGAAATCCGGCATTCAATTCGGCGTGGCCGATCTGAAGCAGACGGCGGAAGTGCTGGCGCGATTGGGACTGACGGTGAAGGCCACTCCTGAGTCCGTGAGCGTGGCAGATCCCGATGGAGCCGTCATTTCGTTCGTGAAGGCGCGCTAGTTCTGTAAAGCCCCCGCATAAACTGCCATCCCCTTCTGCTGCGCGTCCCGAATCTGCCTGGCCTCTTCGGCGAAAGCGTCGACAAGCGCGGCGTGCCAGGACGCCGGGCTCCCGCTTCTGCCGCGCGCCGACGAGCACAGTCGCGGAACCTGCTCGTCGGAAAGAACCAGCCGAAAGTCCACTTCCACGGTCTTCCGATTGTGCCCCGTGATTTCCGTGAACACCACCGCGTCGCAGGCCGGGAGCGTTCCCAGCGGCCTGGAGGCGAATCCTACGGCGCGAATCCGTTCCGCCAGTTCCTCGCCGGCTTTCGTGGTTTCCATCTCCAAGCCGGCCAGATTGAGTGGCAGATTCACGCAGACCGCGGTCCCCGCTTTTAGACGGCGCGGCTCACCCAGACTCCGTTCCTGTTCCACCTGCGCGCCGCCGATGGCCGCCGTCGCCACTGCCGCCAGACAGGCTCCCCAAAAAGCTGTTCTTCGCATTTGTTACCTCTCTACAAACACAACGCGCAAGCGGGGACGAAATCGCCTCATGCCGCGCAGATCTGTTACCATTCCGTTGGTTTACCCATGGACTCCAGGTGGCTGCCTCCCTCCGTGACCATCGCCTGCAGCGCCGCGCTGCTGTTCGTGATCCAGCCCATCGCCGCCAAGAGCCTCCTGCCGCGATTCGGCGGGTCGGCCGGCGTCTGGGTCACCTGCATGATGTTCTTCCAGATCGTGCTTCTTCTGGGCTACCTCTATTCGTTCTGGATCACGCGCTATCCCGGTCCCAAGGTACGCAGTGCCGTCCACCTCACACTGCTCGCCCTCAGCCTGTCGGTGCTGCCCCTACGCTCGGCGGCCCTGTGGTCCACAGGCAACCCCACGTTTGCGATCCTACGGGATTTGGCAGCTACCGTCGGACTTCCGTTTTTCCTGCTTTCCACTACCAACCCTCTGGTGCAATCCTGGTGTGCCCAAAGCTTCGCCCAATCCGGGTCGCGCGGCGAACGTCTCCCATACCGGCTCTTCGCGGTCTCCAATACCGCGTGTCTGCTCGCCCTTTTGGCCTATCCCGTGGCGATCGAGCCGGCCCTGGACTTGCCCCGCCAGTCGTCGATGTGGACGATAGGATTCTTGCTGTACGGAATTTTCTGCGCGGCGGCGCTGGCCTGCGTGTGGCGGCTCGGTCACACGGAACGGCCGGCGGCAAATCCGGCAAATTCATCCGCTCCGGCGGTACAGGCCGCACACCGTTCGGTTTCGGATTCGGGCAGGCGCGGTGCCGGCGCCGCAAAGGCGAAGAGGGGCAGGCGCGACGCCGGCACCAAATCGGCGAACGCTCGCGGGCGAGACGCCGGCGCCAGGACGGTTGCGCCCTCCTGGAGGGACCGGATCATTTACCTCGCCCTGCCGGCCTTGGCGTCGCTCATGCTGCTGGCCGCCACAAACCACATCTGCCAAGAC